>VXPE01000016.1 GCA_009839745.1 Candidatus Poribacteria bacterium | reverse complement strand
CACGCTGCCTTTCGACAAGGCAGCTTGAATATCATAATATTGTCCAAACTTTAGTTTAACTAAAGGGAACAATTTAGGTTATGGACAATATGCTGGATTTTCCAAGACCTCTTCATCAACTCCATATCTTTAAAAAAGGTGGTCGGCTTTACGCCGTGGACTTGGATAAAGCAAGTCTCATAGAAATCTCTGCTGTGATAGTCGATATTCTGAAACTGTCGGAGACCCGGACTACAGATGCGATAACAGAAATACTGAAGCCCGCATATAGCGATGAAGATATTGAGGAAGCGTTTGAGACCTTAACCGGGTACGCAAAACAGGGATTGCTCTTCACTCGCTGCGCGAAGTCTCCAGTGCTTTTCCCGAAGAAAGATAAAAAGGCGAGTCCGCGTCTATTGTTGGTACTCCCGGGATTCAATCCCGAAATCTTTTCAGACATGGAAAATACTAATTTTTATCAAAGCCTATGCAGCCTGGCTCTAACGGAATTCTAACAACACTCTGAAACAAACTGAAACAGGAATAGTACAAGTTTATGAGTACAGCAACTTACGAAATTATCCTGCTTGCTATTGGACTTACCTTTTGTAGTTATGCTTGCTATACAGATACAAGAACCTACAAGATACCCAATCTCTGTTCAATGTGCCTCATTTACGCAGGCACCATCGGGCAACTGATGGGTTGGTTCTTGGGATTAACCACGCCGTTAAATATTACAATACTCTTTGCCATTAGCGGTGCCATCGCCATCGGGTTTTATACATTTGGTGTCTTTTCACCCGGCGACTCTAAGTTCTTTGGGGTCTATGTTTGATACTCCCCTCATGGTGGTTTGGATCTATCCAAGAGATGTTGATGTTCCCACCTATCGTGCTGGCACTCAATATCATCATCCCCTATACCATTGTCGCAGTGGGCTATCTCATTGTCAAGTTAGTCCGGGTCCGGGGGACAGGTGCAGTGCTCATTCAACTTGCCAAGTCCGCGCTTGATCGTGATTCGGTGTTGGAGAAACTCTATGGTTTGCTTCAGTTCATCCTCATCGGTGCTGGACTCACTTACCTCTTTGAAAAAGTGGGATGGCAGTTGGATCGGGTGATGCAACTTGTGCTGACGCTTACTGTTTTCGCCGGTGTCCAGAAGGTATTGGGGGCATTGTTGAAAACCCCAACAGCAGTTGTAGTTGTTCTCTTTGGCAGCAGCTGGTTGATGTTTAAAAACGCGCCTACCCTCGGACTCCTGTTGGGTGGGCTTGCTTTTTTCTTGGTGTTTTATCTGCTTATTTTTGTAGTAGCCAAGCAGTTCGTGCTTCAATTAGCGAGTGCGGCGTTTGATCGAATAATTGAAGTGTCACACCTCCAAGTAGGGATGATCCTCAGTGAACACATCGTCAAGAAGGAAGGGGAGGACGGTCGTGTCCGTTATGAGAAACAGATGGATAGAAATGAACGCCAAGGTGCCGAACTCGTAACAACTGATCCAGTCGGACTCTCCGCCGCAACAATCAGTGAATTACAAAGTTTAGTTAAAGAAAATGCTTTTGTCCACTTTGACAACAAGATTCGGATTCAACCCGCGATTCGTTTCGCACCCGTCATCGCATTTGGTGGGCTATTGACGGCACTCTGTAAGGGTCCCTTTCATCTTGGGATAATCTCCCTTATAAATAGGTTCTTTTAAAATGAAACTTGCTATTGTCACTTTAATTTTACTAACGCTTGCCATCGCGGCTCCACCATTGTATACACATTGGGCGGAATCCCGCAGACAGCAACAGATTCAAGAAATCAAGCAACAGGCACGTCAGCCAATAGGTGATTCCATTGAAAATGTCCTTGCAGTCCTCAAAAGCCCAGAACCGCCTTCTGTTGTTATCTTGTATACGGGGGGCACGAGAAGCCATCTGGAACCGTGTGGATGCTATCAAGAGCAATCAGGCGGACTACCGAGGCGCGCCTATCTTGTATCAGAAATTCGCAAGCAGGGGATTCCAACACTCTTGGTTGACGCAGGGGATATTTTCGACGGCACCGAGGATATAGATTTCCAGCGGTGTCAGATCAACCTAAAGGCGATGTCAATGATGGAATACGACGCGGTCGCGCTGAGTCAAAACGATCTCAATTATGGAGATGCGTATCTTATTGAACAACGTGCTGCAGCATCCTTCCCATTTCTCGGCGAGAATGCCATTTACACCCAGGCAGCGATTGTAAAAACTGTGGATGAACTTTCTATTCTTATCGCATCTACTTCAACCGAGAGCGAATTGCCAAATGCAGATGTTTCTATTGCCTTGGGGACGCATCCTTCCGAACAACTATCCAATGCTGATATTCTTATCAGTCCTGAAAGAATGGAACACAGACAACAAACGGACGGACCTCTTTGGGTCGGATCAACATCTGAAGGGAAAACATTAGGATTTTTGGCACTCTGGGTAAATGCAGACGGGAAACTGAGTCGTCATCACGCAGCACAACTTGCACTGACAGGTGATGTCCCAGAAGATGAATCTGTGCGTCAACTGCTTACCGATTTTTATCAAAAGGCCGCACAATCGTCTGAACATAAACCTCTTTTTGCCGAACAACGATTGGAGCAGGATCCGCAAAACGGATATGTCTCAGCGACTGCCTGTCAGCGGTGCCATGAGCAAGAATATCTCCAGTGGTCTGTGACACGGCACGCTTTCGCTTTTGAAACCCTTGTAAAAAAAGAACGATACTTCGATCCGAATTGTGTCTCCTGTCATACCACCGGCTTCGGCTATCAGACAGGTTTTCAGATTGGGGATGAGACTTCGACATTTAAGGGTGTGCAATGTGAGACCTGCCACGGTCCCGGCAAGCAGCACGTCGGCAATCCCAAAAAGAGCAATATTCGTAGTGGTGAGGAAACATCTCTCTGTCTTACATGCCACGACACAAAACATTCGCCTGGGTTTACAGAAGTGGTAGCGCTCCACACCAAGGATGTAGATCACAGTCGCCAACCGATGAACCTTGAGGAATTATTGGCCTCTCGGGTTTCCCGAATGGGAAAACCGACCTTGGAACTTTTCGTAATGAGTTACTGTCCGTTCGGTGTTCAGGCGGAGGAGAAAGTCTTTCCGATCGTGAAGGAGTTTGGCGATACGATCGACTTTAAACTCCGCTTTATTGCCCAAGAGAAAGCGACTGTTTCTCTCCAAGAGGTAACGCCATTCACGAGCCTACATGGATACCCTGAAGTAGCAGAGAACATTCGGCAGCTCCTCATAGCACAAGAATACCCCGATAAGTATCTCGACTATATTCTGTGCCGAGGCAAAAAACTGGACAAGAGCTGGGAGGACTGTGCCGAGAAATACGGTATTGATGTCGCAAAGATTCAAGCATTATTTGACAGTCCCGAAGCAGAACAACTTTTCCGGGAAAACATTCAGCGTGCCGCAGAACTCGGTGTTAAAGCGTCACCGACGATTTTCGTTGATGGGCATAAATTCCGTGCCAATCAGTTGTTACGGGCAAGTGGAACACCGTGCCAGTAACCTCAGTGTACGAACTGGATAAACACCGTCCGAACAATCAATAAGGATTTTGAAAAGCCATTGAAAAGCATGTCCAGGGGGAGGGCTTCACTCCCGCAACGAGAGTATTCGTCCTGGAGATGGTGTTCCCAAACAGTTTTGGGAATCCAATCTTGCCAGAACAGAAGCACTGGCAGAAAGGAGATAAACCGACATGAAAAGCAACCTTCGCAATAGATTTCGTGACTTCCTCACCTCCGAGGAAGGACGTGTAGGGGTCAAGGCACCGCTCGCAGTAGGTATCGCAGGCGGGAGTTTGTTGTTAGCACAAACTATACTCCCAAATGCCGCTCAGGCACATATGGAGTGTCAAGACGATGGAGATTGCGATGCCGGAAAACGGTGTGACAAATGGATAGAAGACGAATGGTCTGCCGGTGTGAATGACTGGGTAGAGGTATGGCACTCTTCGTGTGTTAATTGATAACACACCAAATTGTGCATTTCGTCGGTTCTGCTGTTTTTTATCAGTAGAACCGACTTCTCAGATAATTTCCAGGGAATTTATCATGACTTTCTACAGCAGACATTATGGAGGAAAGCCTCATGAAACGCTTATGTTATGCGCTTAGCACATTCCTTATCTTTGTTCCCCTCTTCGTTGTTCTCGCAAAAGCCCCAGAAACTGCCAAAGTTATATTTACATCAAGACGCGATGGCAACTTTGAGATTTATAGCATGAACCCGGATGGCTCTGATCAGATAAACTTAACCCAGCACCGTGCCAAGGATGCCGCGCCTGTCTGGTCACCGACAGGTGAACAGATTCTTTTCACCTCGGATCGAGATGGGATAGAGGATCTCTACCTGATGGACCCAGATGGAGCGAATGTGCGTCAGGTATTCAAAAAATTAATAGGCAGAGAGTTTCCAACGTGGTCGCCTGATGGCAAAGCACTTGCTTATCACCGGTTTCACACATTCTCTATCTACACCGCCTCAATTGACGGAGAAAATGAGGAAAAACTTACGGATGGCTTATGGCCCGCGTGGTCTCCCAGCGGTGCTGAAATCGCCTTTATGGCAGGGGAGTTTGTTTGGGCTGACAACGGCAATCTCAGATTTCCGGATGTCAGAATCGAGATTATCAATCTACAAACGCATGTAAAAGAGAAACTTCTTCCAAAGAGTATTTGGATGTATAGACCTACCTGGTCACCCGATAGTGCCCAGATAGCCTTTACTTGGACCGGTAGGCAAGAGGACGGTTTTTTAGGGGGTAAGGTGGGAGTGCATATCAAAAGTATCTATATTGTGAATCGAGATGGCAGCGGACTGGAGAGGATTATTGATTCTGGAGAAAACACTTCAGTGTCTAACCCTACCTGGTCCCCACGCGGGAATGAACTCATTTACAACATTTACAATCATCAGGGTCGTGGCTCCAGACAGCTCTTTAAAGCCATTTTGGACGGCGGTGTCCCAGAACAGCTGACACACCGGGGGGATAACCTCCGCGCGAATTGGTTCGATCCTGCGTTTGCTTTGCCGGTCTCGCCCCAGCCATCTCTTTTGACGACCACGTGGGGGAAACTCAAAACACAAGACTAATGGCATACAGATTGAAAATCCTTTAGAAAGCATGTCCAGGGGGAGGGCTTCACTCCCGTAACGATAGGGTTCGTCCTGGAGATGGTGTTCCCAAACAGTTTTGGGAATCCAATCTTGCCGGAACAGAAGCACTGGCGGAAAGGAGAGAAACCGATATGAAAAAGAACCTTCGCGATAAATTCCGTGACTTCCTCGCGTCCGAGGAAGGGCGTGTAGGGGTCAAGGCACCCCTCACATTAGGTATCGCAAGTGGGAGTTTGTTGTTGGCGCAATCAATGCTAACACCGACCGCCCACGCCCATTTCAATTGTAATCCTGGAGGTTGTCCTGACGGAGAAATCTGTCTGTTTTGGTGTGATGACTGGTCTCCGTTCGCTGGGTGTATAGGTGAATGGCACTCAGAGTGCGTTGATCACTAAGTACATCAATCTATTATCGTCGGTCTTGCTGTTTCTTCAGCAGGATCGACCCTTCAACGCTTTGCAAGGAGTCCACTATGAAGTTTCCGACGATTGATACTCTCCCTGTTTTGATGAAAGGGAATCTTGCGTGTGCAATTCTTAGAATTGTGTTGATGTTTGGCTACAGTCTATTCTTTATAAATACTTGGGCACAAGCCTCCGGGTTTGGAACTCTGGCATTTGCTTCCAACCAAATGGGGCACTCTGATATCTATATCCTAAACAAGGATAGTGGGAATCTCCATAGACTCACAACTGATCCGGCGCGTGAATTCCAGCCAACATGGTCGCCTGATGGTCGTTTCTTAGCGTATACCTACGACCTAGATGGAAACTCGGAGATTTACGTGATAAACACCAAAACAAAAGAACACCGTCAATTGACACATAATATAGTTGATGATTATTTTCCAGCTTGGTCGCCTAATGGCAAATGGATTGCTTTTGTTTCTGGCGGTCATGAACAGAACGCGGACATCTACAGAATGGATATTGATGGCACGAATCTGAGGCGATTAACCGACCGCGGAAAGAACGGCCGCCCCACTTGGTCTCCTGACAGTCAATGGATCGCATTTGTTTCTCGCGGGCGGGGTGAAAGGAAAGGCATCTATATAATAGACACCAGTGGGAAAAGACTGAGACGACTTGATGACAAAGAGATACAGATGATCAACGGTATATTTCACGGTGAGTGTGCGTGGTCTCCCGATGGAAAACGAATTGCTTTCGGACTTCATATCCCTCATGAGAAGCGAATGCACCTATATACCATTAACATAGAGGGCAAAAACTTCCGCCAACTCACCCAAGGCGGTCCCATACTGAAACCGATGAAGGTATTGGGCTTTCCGAATCCAGCCATTTATTATCCTGCTTGGTCACCTGACGGTAAATGGATCGCTTATGTTTTTTCAGATGATCCATGGCCGTTCCAATTTGCTGACATCTATGTTATAGACGCGATGGGTAACGGGCGTGAGAGACCTATTCTTATAGGGGAAGTGGATATGTCAAGTAATATGTACCCGGCATGGGCACCCGAAGGATACTTTGATATCTCTCCGAGAAGTAACCAGAAGGTAATCCTCTGGAGCAGACTTAAACAAGGAGCAAATTAAAAATTTATGAGGGTGAATACATTATGACATCTACACAACGCTTATTTCAACCTCCAAAACCGACGCATCGGTTGCATCCGTTTACGCGTCAAGATCGGCTTTTCATCGTTGACTTAGACGTAGGACAGGTATTAGAAACTGACGATTTGGTCTGGGAGATACTACAACTGTGCCCGAAATCAACGACAGATGAGATTTTCGAAGTTTTATCTGAAAGGTATGAGCCTCAACTCATTTATCAGGCTCTTGAGCAGCTACACAGTTATGAGGAAATGGGACTTCTTCTTGGAGATACGGGGCGTGAAACGCTCGAAAAGAAAAACCGCCTCAGAATCCTCGTGGCAAGTCCTATTGAAACGTGGATGTCAGATAAAACATACATTAAGAGTGGATACCGTCTCGCCTCTAAAGAAATTCTGAGTGCACTGTCGAAGTATGCAGATCTTTTTTTCCACGCCGCAAAATCGGAGGTCATTTCAGACGGGATTTACACCCTTTCCGGAGGCACCTCAAGACACAATTTTTTATTTCAGCTTCAGCAAAACCAGATTGATGGGATTTTCATACCGATGATCCCATTGGACATGGTGGAACAGATGCCACTGCATCTATTTTCATCGGGAATTCCCCTGATAAGCCGGCTTGGCTCACCCCGCGGACACAACGGGTCAATGATTGATTCTATCCTATGCACTTATGCCGCAATGAACGAACATGATGCTTTCATAACGCCAACGCACTCTATCAAAGATTTCTATGCACAACATGTTCTTGATACGGACTGTTTTCATGTCATTCCCAACGGTGTTGATTCGGACCTTTTCCGTCCGATGGATAAAGCACAGGCTCGCTCTCAAGTGGCAGAGATGCTCAATCGACCAGAGATAAGAAATCAGAAGATCGTCGGTTTTTTTGGACGTTTCCAACCTGAGAAAGGCGCGGGCATCTTTATCAAAATAGCCAAAATGCTTCCTGAGGTCCTGTTTTTTGTGGTTGCCCCGACTTTACATGCGTATCAGCTCCAGAAGTTACCCCCGAATTTAATCTATATCGGCGAGCAGCCGCCGAGAGAGATGCTCCCGTTGTATTTAAATACTTTTGATGTCCATTGCTTCCCTTCTATCGTTGGAGAGGAGGCTTTTGGCAACGCTGTTCTCGAAACAATGGCGTGTGGGGTGCCACCCGTCGTAACAAACTTCGCGGGTTTGCCAGAAGTCGTCGGAGACGCGGGGCGCGTTGTGGCATGTCAGACCTTCGATCAAGACATTGGCAGTTTCGCCGGGTATGTTGAACCCGAAGCACTCTTGACAGCGATTCAAGAACTTTTGAATGACGATGCCTGTCGAATGAAACTTGGTAAACAGGCTCGCGAGCGGGCATTGGAATTTAAATGGGATACAACCGCAAAGAAACTCGTCAGGCTCTACGAACGCCTGAAAAGAAAAAAGCAGTTTTCTTCACGAACGCGTTTCAAAACTTCGTTTGTGCCTTCCTATGATTTATTAGACGGCCGATTGCAGTGCCAGTCGATTTTGACGAACATAACGGAGCAGCATAATCAGCAGCCGCTGATGCACAGTAGTTATCATCAAGATTGGAAGACGACATTGGCTTTAACGTTATTGGAGCGTCGGACGGTTCATGAAGTGGAGGCGGTCCTTATGCACATCGTGAAAGACAGACACTCGGTCGCTGATATTCTCAATCGCGTCAATGGATTTACGCAAGCAACATCTTTATAGATGCTGATAAAAGGTTGATACTTATGATAGATTTTCCTGTAAAACTTCATGAAATAGAGAAGTTTCAGATTGACAATCAAAACTACGTCGTTGACTTGGATCGAAATGAAGTAGTATGTGTTGATCCCGTTGTTTGGAACGTGTTGGAATTGTGCGGTTCAAGGAGCCGGGAAGAAATCATCAGACACCTAAAAGAACAACACACTGAAGCAGAAATCTTTGAAGCGTTTGAACGCCTAAAGTATTTTGCGGAATCAAATTTACTTGTGTCGAACGCAGGGCATTACGTCCCGGATGCGGACCGAAAATTACGCCTTTTGACGTTCCTAAGTCAGATACCGGCTTCACAGTCCGAGGATGGGAGTATCTATCTGCTTTTAGAATCCCTTTCACAGAATATGGAGGTTACCGTTGGGCTTCCGAAAGATCAATGGGATGAAGCTTATCGCGATGATGAAGTTTTTCACTTTATTCCAATGGAAACGGATCTTAAACGCGCGCGAACCTATTATATAAACGCAACCTATGATGTAACAATAGCGTTCGCCCCTATTGATTTTGGGCTTTTATCTGTGCAGGCGAATGGAGTTATTCCTTTCTTTTCTTGGAATAGTGTTCCAACTATTGTGCGTGTCCAGGGTGGGATTAGAGACGAAGCCGCTTTTATAAATTTCGTTTTGGCTATATACGGAGCGAAGCGTCCCTTTGATGCCATCGTTGTTGATGCGCCTTGGCTCATACATCGGTTTCAAGAGATATTGTCGTCTGACGTTGATTTTTCTTTTATCCCTGATCCGATTGATCTGGAAAGGTTTCGACCATATCAAGAAAAGATGGTAGGAAAACGATGTATAAGTGCCATTTTTGATACGCAAGAGGTCTTCCAAAAACCTGTTGTTGGAATCATCGCTGGAGAAGTTCCCGAAATCAATTATCGTGTTGGGAAATTTATGGCACAATTGTGTCCAGAACTCTTCTTTGTCATATTCGCACCTATATTACCCGATCTGTATTTAAATAATCTACCCGGTAACCTTGTTTTTTATACAGAGACCGAACAATTCGGGACAGATCCACACTTGCTCCCGATGCTATTCAACGCCATGGATACCTGCTTTTTCCATGCGACCTTACAAAGTTCGAGTTCACTACTGTTTCAGAGTTTAGCTTGTGGAGTCCCCACGCTCATAGGGACGAGTATTGCTATGCCAGAGCTTGGGAACGCTTGTGCTTTTATAGATTCAAAGAGAGGAATCACCAACCGCGAATACTTGAGGTGTGTTCTCGATTTCCTGAAGCAATTATTAGCAGATCCGACAGAAATGGATCGGCTTTCTAAGGATGGACGGAAATTGGCGGAAGGTTTTTCTGCTGATGCGATTTCAGCGCAATTTGCTAATCTTGTTCACGCGTTAACGCATCGGCAAATCGAGACGCAGACGATGCCCACTTATAATTCTTTCCCTAATCTGTTCTGCTATTCATATAATGGTGCTCATGGGACTGTCCGATCTCAGGCACTTCAGCGTCCACACTATTTCGCAGAAAGTATTGAGGTTGGACTTGCTAAGGAGCTTCTCAAATCTCATTCACGCCTACAGGCTGAGATGCTTCTCACTGAAATATACGATGGGGACAAAGAGAGGGCGTGTCACATTTTAGACACACTCTCCGATTCGGTGCTGTAGTATGAGTTATCACTTATGTTATTTATACCATAAGTGCCTGCTCATTTATCGTCCATCAGATAGGAAATCCAGACTAACAATCTATGCTACGAATATGTATTGTTAATTCTGGGATCCGCTAAAAGGGATATAGTATGTAGGCTATTATTTTATGCGGTGGTTTAGCGACGCGGTTGGGTGAGACGACGAAGACGGTCCCTAAGGTTTTGATTGACATTGCTGATCAGACGGTATTAGATTGGCAGGTTCAACTGCTGAAAGAGGCAGGGGTCGAGGAGGTCATCCTCGCCTCAGGGCATCTGCACGATGTGCTTTATGAACGCGTAGGTATCTACCACAACGGTGTGCGTATTCGATATGCGAAAGAGGTGAAAAGGCTTGGTACCGGCGGCGCGATCCGGAACGCTATGAAATATATCACCGCGTCACCCTTTTTCGTCCTGAACGGCGATGTGCTCCTTAATAACTTTTCGCTCCGAGAGATGTCAAATTACTTTCGCCGAGACATGACGGGATTGCTGTTGAGTGTGTACGTTGATGATATACGTCCGTACGGACAGATTATATCCGACAGAAACGGGAAAATCATAACCTTCTGTGAGAAACAATTAACCTATTCTGCAGGATACATCAATGGCGGGGTGTATCTTTTCGATGAAACAATAGCCGATGCATTTTCCAAAGATCGGAACAGTTTCTCGGTCGAACGGGATGTTTTCCCGTACGTGTCCGATCTCTGGACATTGCGTACCGATGCAAGCTGGATTGATATAGGTGTTCCAGAACGGCTGGCATATGCAAGGCAACGTTTCCGATGAATCTTGACATTTTCCAAGCGTATGATATTCGCGGCATTGTTGGCATCAACTTTGCCTCGAAAAACTTCTATTAAATTGCTTGTCGTTTGAAACTTGCTGTCATATACGAGATGTTCTAGAGGCGGTCAATGATGTGATACGTTCAATAGCCCTTAAAAGTCCGATACTAACTTTGATGAAAATTCACTAAGATCGTTATGACCTTGCTGACATGTAGCTTTCGAGAGCATCCGCGTTTTTCAGGAAATATCTCTGGTAATTTGATATTTTTCAAGTGGCAGAAAAAAAGTCGTCTATTTCACAGAAAAGTAATACAATAGGCATTGGGGAACTCCTTTTTGAGGGGTTAGTTACCTGATGATACCAGATGGAGGAAGAATCTTATGAACCGCTCATGTTTATCTGTCTTTTTTGGACTCAATCTGATGCTGTTGTGTGAGACGATATGTCCTGTTTTGGCAAACGCTCCAGCAACTGCGAAAATCGTGTTTAACTCTACCCGTGATGGCAATGTGGAAATTTATATGATGAATCCAGACGGGAGTCAGTCGGTCAGATTAACCAATCGCCCTGCGCGTGATATGGCACCCCATTGGTCACCAACAGGCGAACAGATTATTTTTACCTCCGATCGCGATGGGAAATGGGACATCTACATTATGGATGCGGACGGGACAGATGTGCGGAGAGTGTTTAAGACGCTTGCACATAGAGAATATGCGGTATGGTCTCCCGATGGAAGATGGATTGCTTACACACAGCTTCCTGAATGGGCTATCTATATTGCGGGGATTGATTGGGCGCAATGCCAGGAGGGTCGCTTCGACAGGTTGGCTTGGGGGGGAGCCAGCATGGTCTCCTGACGGAACACAGATCGCGTTTCACTTAACACAAGCCATAGATCCCCTAAGTTACCAACTTCGACTTGCTAACCCACAGACTGGTGATCGAGAAACGATCCATCCGGAGCCTTGGCTGCGAATGGACGAACCGGCTTGGTCTCCGAATGGCGACCAAATTGCTTTTGCCCACGTTCCATTAATGAGAAAGGATCTCCCTAAAGGGACAATCTGCACGATGAATCGCTTTGGTGGGGAACTCAGGCAGATTGTTTCTGAGAAGGGTAGGAGGGTGTCCCAGCCCGCTTGGTCTCCAGATGGAGAGGAACTTCTTTATCAACAGAAAATCGGAAATCATACGCAACTCTTTAAAATCAATTTGCGGACGGGTCAAACCCAAAAACTCACCCGTGGTGATCACAATTTTTGCGCCGATTGGTTTGATCCGGGGGTGTTGCCTGTTCAGCCAACGAAACAGACACTCACAACAACTTGGGCGGAAGTGAAGAAGGAGTAAGGTGAGGCTGTAAAGGAACCCTGTTGTTTGTGGGAATTACTCGCGTAGAACCAACGGGATTTCCGCTGTCAAAGGATTGAAACAATTTTCCATTTTTTTTTTAGCAGTATGCACCCTTTTCACCGATAAATGTGTCTTTAAGTTATGAGGCATGGAAGAGTTATCCTACCGAAGAAAGCGATGTCTTGGCAACATCGACCATCTTGGGCTACCACTGGTGCCAAACTTGTTTTTTCTTGGAACAAGCATCCGTTCCCACCGGACTTCAACCCGCGGGCTGATCGCGCGCCTCTCGCATGGAAAAATAAACAGACCATCTACAGTATCAACCGAGACGGCACCGGACTCAAACAACTTGTCGATGAAGCGGGCAATTACGCACAAATTCCCAAGTTATCACCAAATGGCGATGAACTCCTCTATACACAAGAAATTATGGGACGATTTCAAATTTTCAAAATCAATCTAAACAGTGGCGTTCAAACACAGATGACACATACCGAGTGGAATCTCGGTGGAGATTGGTTTGACCCGGCGTATGCGTTGCCTGTTTCACCCCAGCCGGAGTTGCTAACGACAATGTGGGGAAAAGTGAAAAAGAAGTAAAGTTGGCAAATTCGCGAGCAAAGCTCGCTCCTACAGGAAACGTGTGTGCTACAGCAAATCGAAGGTTTGTCCGCCTTCTGTCTGCCAGTTAGTGAGATCGTTCAACGGAATTGTCCGTAATCCGACTTGAGCGTTTCCTGTGTAAAAGACGTATCCGATACCATCTTTGACGAACATACGGGGCCAACCGACCCAGTTGCTGTCGAATTGGTCGGCGTTGATGCCGAGACCGGGCAGCGCAGGATTTCTCGGGTAGTATTCCCAGTTGACGAGGTCTTTTGAGCGGGCCAGTCCTACCGTATCCCACCAACCGTGATGCGACACACCCTCCGGTTTCCATGTATTACATCCTTCATACCACAGATACCACATATCCCCAATCCGATTCAGAGATCTCGGTCGGACGTGAATCGCGTCCCAGTTGTCCAACGTTTCGGGACTAAAGACCGGATTCTGTTTATCGAGGTGCCAGTTCACCAAATCGTCGCTGTATAGGAGGTACCCGCGATCGCCTGCGGGGCCGTGTTGAGGTTCCGGCGTAAATCCCGCGTAGAAAAGGAGATAGCGATGCGGTAACCCTTCAGCGTGAACGAGATCAAACTCGTGCGCATGCGTGGGATGTTTATAGACTGGATTGTCCACATACTGAGTGAATGGACCCATCGGATGATCCGCCATGGCTAACATGAATCCTTGCCACTCTGGAAACTTCTGCGCAGAGAACATGATCGCAACACGTCCGTCATCGGTAACGACAGCGCCGCTAACATAGAGATTATCATACGGCGTGTCGAGATAGGAGATAAGGGGTTCAACATGTCCCCTCCACTGCTTTAAGTCAGGACTCATAGCGACTCCGATTGTCCGTCTTGAAGATCCCTCCTCGTCGCCTGCCATTCCTGCCATGACGTACATGTAATACAAACCATCATATTCTATAATCGCACCCGGGATGATCTGTTTCTCATAGAAAGAACCTTTGGGACCACGGGATATGACCGGTTTGCTAATCTCTTGGAGCCATGGGAGGGTTGTCACGGTGCAGGATTGGAGTTGGATGCCTGATGGTATTTCAACGCCAAGATAGTTGTTGGTCGGTTCGTAAATATCTTCCCATTCACCCAATGGACCGCGGATCCAACCGGTTGTGTCATTGATCCAAAACCTGAAAAAATTGCCTTTCTTCAGAATCTTGACCTTCCACGGTGGTTTTCCAATGTTATCATAAGTTTTCCAGATTTGCGTGTCGGTGTTGATTTCGCGGACAACCTTGAATCCGTCCTTGGAGATAGCAAGGGACCCCCTTTTACCTAACGCGGTGTCCCCAGAGAAGAAGACTTTGACGGGGTCAAGGGTTGATTCTCCAGTCAACAGTAGATTCATTTCGTAGTTTCCAGTGACACGCTTTTCTATCATATTTTTTCTCATTTGAATGGATGATTGATTATCTATAAAAGAAAGACAGTCCCCTTTTAGGTTGCGTCGATTTTACCATAGGTAAGGGTTGGATCGAGCGGGTAAATGGGTCGCCTCAATTTCTGATAGTCATAATTAAACAGGTTCGGGCTGTGAACGCCCGGGGTATCCACGTCCAAAATTTGGTGCGCAATGGGTGTGTAATCTGCGCGGAAATGAACAGCGGATTTGAGGGCAATGAGTTTACGCGCCTTCGGTTCAATCCCAACGCTCCGAAGAACCTGTGCATCGTAAGGTTGGATCCGTCTTTCCGTGAGGATAATCTCAATCCCACCGATTTGGACGACGGCGGTTCTGCCCATGTTTCCAGCGGTGCCGCGTCCCATTGGACCTTTAAGAATGAATCTGCCGTCAGAGAGTGCTTTGACTGACCCTGTTAGGGCGACCGGTGCGCCGTGTTGTGTGTCCGTTTTACCACCGACGTTCAACTGAACGCGATTTCCGACCCCCGCCTTCACCGCTTGGTCAACCGATTCGGGATCCGCAATGACCGCAATCACCGCGTCTTGCACGTCTGCTTCTATAAACTTTCGTAGAATCGTTGTGCCGTCACAGGGACCACCGCCCCCAGGATTATCCGCGCCGTCAGCGAGAACAATCGGATTACCGTCTGTTTGGTGTGCGATTCCAATTGCGGCTTCCACGCTGTGTAGGTTGAAAGTGAACCGATCACGCATTTCCCAGATATGTGCTGCGAACCGGTCAGCGTGTGTCTCTGCGAGTGCCATGTCCCCGTTGGTCGTAACGAGAACTGAAACGCCAGCATCCGTTATATCCGCAAATGGGAAGCCCATGGAAAGGGTTGCTGTCACAACACCCCGCTCGGTTTCAAGGGCGTGCAGTGCGTTGATTACTTCTGTCATTGGAGATTTCATTGTGCACTGCGCAGGCGGTGCGGTCAGTAAGGGGAGTTGACGGTATGCCATCGTCGGTTGAACGTTACCTCGGTTCATACCGAAGAGGAGTTGTCCGGCTTCAAACCCGCGTTCGTAGCAATCTACGTGCGGATAGGTATCGAACCCGATGATAACGTCGGCGTAGTGCGCCATTTTCTCAGTGATATTGGCGTGTAGGTCGAGCGTTGTGACGATCCATGTTTCACCTACCGTTTCACGGACTGCCTGCATCAGGTCCCCTTCGGCATCTTCAAGTTCCTCTGTTACCATCGCACCGTGTAGGTCAAGAAGCACACCGTCAAGTTCTCCAGCGTTCTGTAGCAGGGTCAGGAACTCCGTTTTCAGCGTCTGATACGCGGCGTGTTCCACCATGCCCGAGGGTGTCGCGAACGCCCACAGAAGCGGGACGGGTTGTAAATTGAGTTGCTCCGCGACATCAAGGAAACCCCCGGTAATGGTTCGGGTGCCGCGGAACGCGTTGATGATTTCGTCACCGCGATGGTAACTCCCTTTTTTGAAGTTATCAATAGTTGTCAGGACGGGTGAGAATGTGTTGGTTTCGTGTCCGATACAACCGACTGCGATTCGCATGAACTGCCTCCCTTGCTCTTGAAACTCCGTAAATTCTGAGACAAATATATCATACCTTTATCGGCGTGACAAGATTTTTGTTAATCAAAAATCCGAGATTTGATAAAATGATTGACAGACATTTTTGAGCTGCCAGATTCAAGAGTCCCAACATTCATACAGGAGCAATCGCTATGGAATATACCTATCTCGGTCGAACTGGATTACAGGTGAGTCGTCTTTGTCTTGGCACCGTCAATTTTGGGAGACATACGTCCGCAGAAGATTCGTTGCCAGTCCTGAGTCGGGCACTGCAAGCCGGAATTAACTTTTTCGATACCGCTAACATCTATAATGAAGGTTTAACGGAGACGATTGTTGGAAACTGGTTGGCTGAAGATAAAAGTCGGCGCGATCAGATTGTTCTGGCGACCAAATTGTACGGTTCGACGGGTGAAGGACCTAACGACGGTCGTCTATCTGCTTACCATATCCGTCGGGCATGCGAAGACAGTCTCCGTCGTCTGCAAACCGATCATATCGACCTTTATCAGATGCACCATATTGATCGCCGAACACCGTGGGATGAGATTTGGCAGGGGATGGAGCAATTGGTCCGTGAAGGCAAAATTTCATACGTCGGGAGCAGCAACTTTGCGGCGTGGCACATTGCACATGCCCAAGGTATTGCGAAGCAACGCAATTTTCTCGGACTCGTCTCAGAACAGAGTGTGTATAATCTCCGCAGCCGGAAAATCGAACTTGAAGTCCTACCGTGTTGCCGCGAACTCGGCTTGGCGGTGATTCCGTATAGCCCGATGGGCGGTGGATTGCTCTGCGGTGTGCTGGATAACCCGACCACCGGTCGACGGGGCAGGGAATCGCACAGAGAAACGATTGCGACGCATCGATCACAGTTTGAAGCATACGAAACCCTTTGCGCCTCAATAGGAGAGCCTCCTGCTAACGTTGCCCTGGCATGGGTGCTCAGCAATTCAGACATCACAGCACCGATTATCGGACCGCGGACGATCGAACAACTTGAGGAGAACTTATCCGTCTTGGCACTGAAACTGGACGATGAAGTCCTCGCGAAACTCGATGAGATTTGGGTGGGTCCCGGTGGCGAGGCACCAGAGGCGTATGCGTGGTAGTGCGTCAGCGCGTTGGGGTGAACTTGTCCGATACGGGAACAGATAAGGAGTGAAGGTTTATGGCATACGAGAATGAACTTTTCCAGGAACGCGTCGTTCGTGTGGAACGCCCGTCAGGGCATTGGACGTTGTTACGCGCCCCGAACGGTGGATTTCTCGGCGCGTCTGACGATGGACTCTCAGTTTTTGAGTATGTAGACGATAAAGCGATATGGGAATCGATTGATGATGGTGCTGCGTATCGTCATGTGGTCACCGATCTCAAACTTAAGGCGGAATCTGTGAAGTCCGGGACGGGCTGTTATCTTCATTACAAGGGTGACCAACTTGCCAGGAACGGCACTGTAGCGGTTGATGAGGGAGCGGTCTTTTCCCCTCGACATGGACCAGCACATCTGCCATCGGAGTATCTAAAAACACTCCAAGAGAACGGTTGGGTATGCCTCCCATCCATTATAGCACCCGATGTTGTTGAGGAATTGGAGCGGATTAGTTGCACGGGTCGGTGGGATCATGAAACATACGATCGAAGTACAGGCGCGTTGGTTAAAGGTATCGCCGTAGCACAAGCCGCGACGGAGCCGGTGTCCTTGTGGGTGATGCGCCAATACATGCGAACGAGTGAAATTCGACTCGGGCACCCGCCGGGTCTCGCGATCCTTGCCCCGGACGATGGCGAACGGGATGTCCAAGGTTGGCATTCCGATTTCCCGTATCATTGGGGTATTTTTGCCACGAGAGGCACCGGTCCAGAGATACCCCCCCACAATTTCCCTGAATTGGTTATGGGTGTTCAGCGCAATCTCTGCGTCTCCGAATTCCGAAAGGAGAATGGCGCAACCTGTTTCAAACTCGGATCGCACATACTCGGTGAAGGTCCGCCAGACGAGTGGGGACCGGGACACATCTACAGACAACCGGGCTATCGCGCAGCCCATGGATTGCCTTACAATGGACCCGATGCAGATGTTGTTGAGGCACCGGGTGGGAGTTATATTCTCTACGATTCGAGAGTCTGGCATCGCGCCGGGGTGAATCGAACAGATCGTAAACGCGCCGCAATGTTGCAAGCCATCATCCCGATGTATATCATGCCGAAAACGGATACCAGTCGTGCCTATCGGAACTTCATTGAGAGCCCTCTCGTTGAAGAATTGACACCGTTGGAACTGAAAGAACTGAAAGCCCTGATGATAACCAGAATCGAGGGTTCAGGTGGAAAGCATGTCGTCACGACTGACGCTGCGCTGAGTGAAATAGTAGAATAGCGATTAAAAAGGAGTAAAAATGGAAAAACGTCCGAATATTTTATGGTATTGCACAGACCAACAACGCTTCGATACTATCGGAGCATTGGGAAATTCACATATCAACACGCCAAGGCTCGACGAATTTATGGGTCAGTCAGTCACATTCACCCACGCCTATTGCCAATCTCCCATCTGCACACCTTCCCGTGCGAGTTTTATGACGGGTATGTATCCCTCAGCTGTCAGTGTCACTGGCAACGGCAACCCGGTTTTCCCCGAATATTATGAAGATCGACTGATAACCCATGCGTTGACACAAGACGGGTATGACTGCGGGTTAATCGGCAAACTCCACCTCGCCAGTGCCTTCGAGGCACAAGAACAGCGTGTGGATGACGGATACCGCTATTTCCAATACAGCCACGACCACGGCAAGCCGAACGCCCTCGGACACGAATACGCGGATTGGCAACGCGCACAAGGGGTTGATCCTGAAGCATTGATAGCAGGAAAAGCGATTTCCCAAAAGTATCCGAACAGTGCTGGACGCGTGCAAGAACCGACTCCCGATCGCGACAATGTTCCGCCACCCCTTCATCAAACCTACTGGTGCACCGAGAAAACAATCGAATTTATCGGGAAAAATCGCCGAGAAAATCAGCCGTGGATGCTGAGTATCAATCCGTTTGATCCGCACCCACCCTTTGATGCCCCTTGGGAGTATTATCGACGATACGACCCGGAATCACTGCCCGGTCCCCACTTTCAGGAGAGCGATATTGCCTTTCAGTCGAAATTGACAGAGGCTGGTATCGACTTTCAATCCCAAGCGAAACTGCCTTCGGAATGGGACGAAAAACGGATGCAAGCGTCTTATTACGCCATGGTTGAGCAACTTGATCACGAGTTCGGGCGTATACTCGACCACCTCGACGCTGAAGGGCTGCGTGAAGATACGATCATTGTTTTCACTTCCGACCACGGCGAGGCACTTGGCGACCACGGGTTAGCATTCAAAGGGTGTCGTTTTTATGAAGGATCCGTGCGGGTGCCGCTCATGATCTCGTGGCCCGGACAGTTTTTGCAAGGCGTTCAGAGTGATGCCCTCGTTGAACTGACCGATATTGTTCCGATGCTATATGATGCTTTGGGTATGGAGGTTCCCTACTACGTCCAAGGCAAATCCCTTGCCCCGCTGCTGCGCGGTGATACCGCTGCTAACGATCATCGGGAGGCGGTCCGTTGTGAATTTTTCGATGCAATCTCAATGCCGGACCGGACACACGCCACGATGTATCGAGACCGACGCTGGAAACTCGTAACCTACCATCAAAAGGGACTTTGCGAACTTTACGATCTCGACAACGACCCTTGGGAACACAACGATCTTTCGGAGCATGCCGATTACCAATCCGTCAAATGGGAACTGATGCAGAAAAGTTTCGACGCGACTGTTTATGCACATCCGCAGATGATACCGCGCGTCGCTTCGCATTAGTATGAGAATAGTTATCGGTTATCGGTGGTCGGTTTTCGGTTAAGAGGTGTTTCTTTGGGGTTATTCTGAGATTGTGCAACCTTCTCACGCTAAAAGTGTGTCACTAAGAAGTGAGTGGAAGGCGAATGTCCATTTATTTTTTGGATTCACTATAAAAGAGGGTTTTGTTAAATGAAAACCTCTTAACTGACGACTAACGGCTGACGACTGATAACCATTAAAAGGAATATTATGACGACCTCAATAAATAACGGAATGCATGCCGATGACGTTGCTGCAATTGACGAGATCCGAAGCGTCTATGACCAGTTAAAGACATCACTTGCAAGGATCATCATCGGTCAGGAACAGGTCATCGAACACTTGGCGATCTGCTTATTTTCGCAAGGGCACGCGCTGTTGATGGGTGTTCCAGGCTTGGCAAAGACGTTATTGGTCAGTCGGTTTGCTGAGACGATGGCGTTGCAGTTTAGTCGCATCCAATTCACACCTGACCTCATGCCGATGGACATTACCGGCACAGACATTCTTCAGGAAGTCCCTGGCGGCAGACGGGAGTTCGAGTTCATAAAGGGCCCCCTCTTTGCGAATCTGATTTTGGCGGATGAGATTAATCGCGCCCCTTCAAAGACCCAAGCGGCTATGCTTGAGGCGATGCAGGAATACAAAATCACTGTCATCGGCAGAACATACGCTCTGGATCTCCCCTTCTTTGTCTTAGCGACACAGAACCCAATCGAGCAGGAAGGCACCTACCCGTTACCGGAAGCGCAGTTAGACCGATTCATGTTCAGAATCGAGGTGGACTATCCGGCACGGTTTGAAGAGATCGAGATTGCACGCACAACGACTGGCGCGTCCCTCCCGACACTGGAGCATGTTCTGACCGGTGAGCGAGTGCGCTCGTTTCAAGACCTTGTGCGTCGCGTTCCGGTCGCCGAGCACATCTACGAATTTGCTGTGGACCTCGCCCGCAGCACACGTCCGAAAGGAGATGCAGCACCTGACTGGTTGAAACCCTTGGTTGCCTGGGGTGCTGGTCCGCGGGCGGTTCAATATCTCATTCTCGGTGCGAAAGCTCGTGCAGCACTCAGTGGCAGCTACATGGCACGCCTTGAAGATGTTGTTGCGGTGGCAAATCCAGTGCTGGCGCATCGTGTTATCACCTCCTTCGCTGCCGAGTCTGAAAATATTACCAGTAAAGACATCGTCAACCGACTCGTTGAAGAGATTTCTAACGATTAAACCCGGGCACTGCGCCACTACATTCCGCAGTGGTTTAATGCCCACGCGTAAAAAAATAAAAAATGTTGCAGCTCAAACGAGATTACCTTGATCAGAAGGTGCTGGAACGACTTTCGAGCCTTCAATTGCACGCTCGGTTGCCTATGATTGGAAGCGTATCGGGCAAACATCGGAGTCCGATTCGCGGTTCGAGCCTTGAGTTCGCAGAATATCGCAAGTATGTGCCGGGGGATGATCCCCGGAGGCTTGATTGGCGCGCTTACGCCCGGAACGATCGCTACTACATCAAGGAGTTTGAGGCTGACACCAATTTACGGATGTGTTTAGTCGTTGATACGAGCGGTTCCATGAATTTCGCACACGATGGGATGCGTAAACTGGACTATGCCCGTCGTATCGCTGGAACCTTAGCCTATATCGCTGCACAGCAAGGCGATGCCGTCGGACTCTACTGTGCAGGCACAGGGTTCCACAAAGAGATACCACCGAAACGGAGTACGGCACATCTCAGCGCAGTTCTCGATGAATTGGGTGCGATGGAAGCCTCTGGTGAAACAGGGTTGGCGAACGTTCTCCATGAAACCGCTGAACGTGTCCGGCAAAGGGCACTCATTATCATCCTTTCCGATCTGTTCATCGAACCGGAAGTCGTTCGGAACTGTCTTGACCATCTGCGATTCCGTAAGCACGATGTCGCGGTGTTCCATTTGTTGGAGCAGCGCGAATTGGCGTTGGAATTCGATCGTCCCATGCGTTTCGTTGACATGGAGGGCGGCGAGCCTATATTGGCGGATCCAACCGTCATTGGGGCGCAATATCAGCGAGCACTGGAGATATATCTCGAAGATATGAACACGGTCATTCAGGAAACCGAAGTCGATTATCATCGTATCCGCATCGACGAGAACTACGACGATGTGTTAGCGCGATTTCTGTTAGGCCGGACACCGAAACGACACAAGTGAGAAAAACGCTACACATCTTCAAACCCAATCGCGAATTAACCGAAAACCTGCCTGAAACGAAGTGGAAGGCAGCCCAGGAGCAATAATTAAAAATATGGGTTTTCTGCAACCGTTGGCGTTAATTGCGCTTCCTTTAATCGCGTTGCCGATCCTTATCCACCTCATCAATCAGTATCGGCACCGCACGATCCCTTGGGCAGCCATGATGTTTCTGATGAGCGCGAAACGGATGCGCAAAGGTATGGCGCGTCTTCGGCATTTCCTTATTCTATTGATGCGTGTCCTTGCAGTCGCCGCTCTAATTTTCGTCGTCAGTCGTCCCTTATCTGGTGGATGGTTGGGTAGCATCGGAATGAGTAAACCGGATGCCACCTTGATCCTCCTGGACCGTTCCGCGAGTATGGAAATGCAAGACTTACAAACCGGGCAGTCGAAGCGATCTGCGGCACTGCAAAAACTCGCGGAATTGCTGGAACAGGGAGATTACGGGACGCACTTGATTCTGATTGATAGTGCAAGCCGTCAACTACAGGAGGTAGATTCACCGAAGGCACTATTGGATATACCCATCGCCGGACCGAGTGCCACCAGTGCGGATATTCCGGGGATGCTTGCGTCCACCTTAGCGTATCTCAACGCGAATGAGTCGGGACGCGTTGACGTGTGGATCTGCTCTGACTTGAACGAGAACGATTGGGATGTTGAAAGCGGACGTTGGCAAGCGATACGTGAGGAATTTGCGCAATTAGAGGGTGTCCATCATTTCTTGCTGGCGGACGCAGATTTACCTTCAAGCAATTTGTCGATAAGGGTAGAAAACGTCCAACGGTGGGAACGCGGGAACGATGCGGAGCTTGTCCTTGATGTGATAGTTCGGTCGAAGGGGAATAGTGGCACAATGCGTCCAGAGGTTCCGATTGAGTTTGAAGTCAACAACGTTAGGTCTGTCGTTGAGGTGGAGCTTGACCAACAGGGAGCCTCTCTGAAAGGGCATCGTATCCCAATTGATACCAAACTCCGTTCAGGGTGGGGTTCAGTTGGGTTGCCAGGCGATGCGAATCCCTTGGATAATCGGTTCTTCTTTGTGTTTTCGGAACCACCGGCGCGGAAAGCCGTTGTTGTGAGTGATGATGTAAAGAACGGTGAAGCGTTTCGACGGGCACTTGCTATTCCGATAGACCCTCGACTTCAACATCAGATTGATGTAATTTCCGTAGATCGCGCTTCAGAGGGTGCAAGCCTTAACAGGCTTGCGGGACAATGGGAAAATACAGGATTGTTGATCTGGCAAGCGGCTCTACCGCGCGGGGCAGTCGCAGAACAGATTGCGCAATTTGTTGATACAGGGCGCGTGGTTATGTTCTTCCCGCCGACGCAAGCCTTTATAGGCTTACGGGACAACCCATCCGTTACTCGGGAGGGGAATCAGAACGCAGATGAACGGCTATTTGGCTCGCATTGGGCGGACTGGCAAACTCCCGGAAGTCAAC
The DNA here is from genome assembly GCA_009839745.1 of Candidatus Poribacteria bacterium. Taxonomy (NCBI): domain Bacteria; phylum Candidatus Poribacteria; species Candidatus Poribacteria bacterium. Next base: position 39,905 of record VXPE01000016.1, on the reverse strand, counting down.
AGATTTTCAGCACTTCATGGTGGCGTGGTGATACAGACCTGCTGGCTCATGTAGAGAGCGGGGACGCGTTGCCACTGAACGAATTACGCACGTATCGATACCGTTCTTTTGAAAGTCCTGGGACACCCTTGGCGAGATTTAATGACGATGCGCCTCTACTCAGCCGTGTCCCTACCGATCGCGGTGCGATATATTTCTGTAGCACGCTACCCACGGCACAATTTTCCTCTCTCGAACGTGAAGGTGTCATCTTTTACGTGATTTTACAACGAGCGTTGGACTGGGGTTGTCGAGCCTTGTCTGTTGCCTCTCAACGAGACGCAGGTCCTGATGTGTTGGCAGACGCTTCGGCTTGGGAGTTAGTCGCACCTACGGACAACTCGCCACTCCTGTCACAACGCGGGTTACATGCGGGTGTGTACCGAGACGGCATGTATTGGACGGCTGTAAATCGTAGCCAAATTGAAGACAGTGCTACGGCAGTCCCTGTTGAGACAGTGGATGCACTCTTTGATGGGATATCGTATCGACGGATTGATGTTGATGTAGGTGACACATCTGCATTAACGAGTGAACTGTGGCGTATTTTTCTCATTGCCATGATAGTGGCACTTCTGGCAGAGGCGGCACTGAGTTTACCGAGTAAGAGAACCAGAACGACTTTTTAATTTTTCCTTGCGGTTCGGTCAGGGTGTTTTGATGAATAAAGTCCCTTATTTAGAGGAAATACACAGAAACGCCCAAGCAAAAACACGCAGGCGGATTTAAGAGAAAACCGTCGATAAACAGAACACTCCATTTAACGCCTTGCGAATAATTAAAAATTAAAAAATGCAGGAACAGCAGGGAAACCTCGAATTTTTCTCAAGCGGCACCTTCTTAGGATTGAGTGTGGCTGTCATAATTGTGGCGGGCATATTATGCTGGCTAGCATGGTGTCGCAGCGGTTATAGCAAAAAGACCGCGATGCTTGAATTCCTACGCTTTGTGTTGATTTGCATGGTCGTTGTAACCCTGAATCAGCCCGAATGGTTGCAAACACAACTCCCCGATCGGCGTTCTACACTTGCAGTGCTTTGGGACACATCTAATAGCATGAAAACGCGGGACGTAATAGACCCACAAGACCTTGAGCCAAGAGACCCGAAAAGTAGAGCGGAAACAATTCAACCCTTGATGTCTGAGGAGGTTTGGAAACCTTCGGATGCCAGTGACCTCAATGTAGTATTTGAACCCTTCTCTTCGCAGTTAGATCCGGCGGAGGAAGCAACAGACTTGAATGCCGGACTGTCACAGGTTTTGGACACGCATGCAAATCTTCGTGGGGTTGTGCTATTGTCGGACGGTGATTGGAATATCGGTAATTCACCTGTCGAGGCGGCGACGCGGTTTCGGATGCGAGGAATTCCTGTTTTTGCCGTTGGGGTGGGTAGTAAAGTACCGTTACCTGACCTTGAGTTAGTGCGTATGGATGCCCCGACTTTTGCGGTCGTCCATAAACAACTGCGTATCCCGTTTGTCGTTCGCAGCACCTTGGGTCAAGACAGAGACGTGAACGTTACCTTGACGCAAGTCTATAAAGGAGACCTGCGGGACAATATTAACAATAAATCAACTGTTAGCAAACTTATTCGTGTCCCCGCGATGCGCCAAACACAAGAGAACATGGTCTGGACACCGCCAGCAGTTGGTGACTATATGCTAACAATGCGTATTCCGAGAGACACACAGGAATTAATCCCAGAAAACAATGAGATTTCTGTGCCGATCTCGGTGCGCAAAGAACAATTGAAGGTCCTTGTCGTTGAATCCTACCCACGGTGGGAGTACCGCTACCTGCGCAACGCCTTGGAGCGGGATCCGGGGGTCGAATTGACCTGCCTACTTTTTCATCCGAAACTACCGAAGGTCGGCGGAGGACGTAGTTACATCAAAAACTTTCCTACAACCAATGAACTGAGCCGCTACGACGTGGTGTTCCTTGGTGATGTCGGTGTCAAAGAGAAACAGTTAACAATTGAACAGGCACGGGACCTCCGGCAGCTTGTCAGTGCACAGGCTTCAGGACTCGTTTTTATGCCCGGACGGACCGGGATGCATGAATCGTTGATGTCCGGTCCGCTTGCGGATCTCTATCCCGTGGTTTTGGACGCTGCGACCCCGTATGGTGTTGGGGCGGCAACGCAGGGGTATTTCGCACTCACGCAGTTGGGACAGCGGAGTTTATTAACTCGCCTCGGAGAAACCGAGGAACTCAACCGTCAAGTATGGCGCACATTGCCGGGTTTCTATTGGTACGCTGCGGTCAAACGCGCCAAGGCAGGGACAGAGACTTTAGCTGTGCACAATGAGGTCGCGACGGCTTCTGGACGCGTGCCGCTCATCGTGAGTAAAACCTACGGTGCGGGTAAAGTGTTGTTTATGGGAACAGATAGTGCATGGCGGTGGCGGCAAGGGGTTGAGGATAAGTATCACTACCGTTTCTGGAGCCAAGTCGCTCGGTGGATGGCGTATCGTCGACAGATGGCACAAGGCGAATCAATGCGTTTGTTTTATTCACCCGATCGACCACACGTCGATGATGTTGTGATGTTAAATGCCAACGTGAACGATCCGTTGGGGACGCCGGTGGATAGAGGGTCGGTTGTTGTCCAGGTGATTTCGCCGTCAGGTAAAACACAAACGATACATCTGGAACCGGGTGAAGGTGATGCAATAGGATTGTTCGCAGGTTCGTTTACGCCGAAAGAATCAGGAAACTATCAACTCGTTGCGAGTAGCATTGAAACTGGGGCTTCGGTCCAAACCGATCTGTCAGTCCAAGGTTTAAATCGGGAACAACAGGGGCGTTTGGCGCGTTTTGAGGTTTTAGACGAAATCGCCAAAATTACAGATGGCAGGTTAGTGTCGGTTTCTGAGGCAAGAAGTCTGTTGGATGATCTCGCAGCCTTACCGGAACCTGAGCCAACGGTGCATCGCACACGGATTTGGGCACACCCACTTTGGGCAGGACTTCTTATCCTACTGCTCGGGGGGTTCTGGGTTGCGAGAAAAATGTCAGGGGCGGTATAGTGGATCCACGGAGGAAAACATGAAAATTCAGACTCACCTGACCGAACCGCAAGGAAAAGTTAAAATACCGCCACGTATGAAAGCGGCATTGGAACGGTACCAAAAACGGGTATGGACGATCAAGCTCGCTGAAGGGGGTCTGGCGGCAATCTTTGGCATCCTTGTCTCTTATATCATCGTTTTCTGCTTAGACCGAGTCTTCGATACACCTACACTTCTACGGGTGCTCATCTTAGGGGTTGGTATGGTCGGAATGGTCTTTCTCTTACCCATGAAATACTACAACTGGGTTTGGAAGCATCGACAATTAGAGGGTGTCGCTCGGTTGTTGCAGCAAAAGTTCCCACGTTTTGGGGATCACGTGCTGGGCATCGTAGAGTTAGCGCAGAACAGAGAGGATCAATTGTCGAGTCCTACGCTGGTTGAGGCAGCCATGCGCCAAGTTGATGCCGAGGTCGCAAGACATAATTTGGCAGATGCGGTTCCCAATCCGCGGCACCGGCGTTGGGCTTATGCAGCAGCCCTTCCATTAGTGCTGGTGGTGATCGGAGCCGTAGCAATACCCGCAACAAGTTGGAATACCTTCGCCCGATGGCTAACCCCGTGGCGCAACGTAGAGCGTTATACCTTTGCCCAATTGGAGGGTGAATCAGGAGTGCGTGTTGTCCCTTACGCCGAACCTTTTGATATGGAAGCACGCTTAAAAGAAGGTTCTCCGTGGAAACCCGAGTCAGGAGAAGCCCGTTACGCCAACCAAACCTCTGTGGTTGCGACGCGAGACGAGGCAACTTACCGATTTCAACTACCACCTCAAACGAGGGATGGGCATCTCAAACTTCGAGTCGGCGATGCCCGGCGCACCATCCCCATCGAACCCAAATTGCGTCCTGCACTGACGCAGCTTATTGCTAAGGTAGAACTGCCAGTCTATTTGCAACGCAGCGAGCCACTCGTGGAGGATGTCCGCGGTGGGACCCTCAGTTTATTGAAGGGAAGTACCGCAGTCTTAGAAGCCACAGCAACACGGGCACTCGCCGAAGCGACTTTAAACGGGCGTCCACAACGTGTGGATGGTGCGCGTGTGACAACCGAGCCTATAAAGACTATAGAGAAACAGATTGAACTCCAGTTGGCGTGGCGGGATCGCTTTGGTCTCGCTGCACGTGAACCGCAAGTGATACAGTTAGAAGCGCGAGAAGATGAATCTCCGAGGGTTAGTTTCAACAAACTCAATAACAATCGTGTTGTGCTTTCGAGTGAAGTCCTCACCTTTGAGGTTCAGGCAGGGGACGACTTCGGTGTCAAGCGGGTAGGGTTGGAATGGGAAGGCATTGGCAATCCTATTCACAACCCCGAGCCCACGAGTGGTGAGAAAACGGTAGCATCCGGCACACCAACCACAGATGTTATGACTGTTGCGGCTACATTTTCTGCCTTGCGGGAAAATGTGCGTCCACAGAGCTTACGTCTACGCGCCTTTGCAGAGGATTATCTTCCCGGTCGCGAGCGCGTCCGTTCACCGGACCTCGTCATACATGTGTTGACCCCAGCGGAACATTTCAAGTGGTTGGTGGGGCAGATGGAACTCTGGATGGGTGCAGCACAGGAGGTCCACGACAAAGAATTGCAGTTGCACGAAACCAATCGTGAACTGCGTGACCTACCGCCCGAAGCACTTGACGATCCAGCACAGCGCAGGAAACTTCAAAATCAAGCCGCTGCAGAGCGTGCCAATGCCGCGAGGCTTGAGAGTCTCATCCAACTTGGAACCGAGTTGGTGCAAGAAGCCACAAAAAACGAGGAATTCGATCCGAATCAGCTGGACTCCTGGGCAGAAATCCTCAAAAAGTTAGAAGAGATCGCTGGGCAGAGAATGCCCTCTGTCGCTGATCTACTTGCACGTGCTGCTGAGGCACCAGGTCAGAGTAGGAGCGAGGTTACTTCGCCTGCCAGCAATCAGCAAGAAAGCTTGTCTCCGGCATCGGAGAAACCTCCATTCCGTTCCAAGGGTGAACCTAATAATTTGGAGAACGTGGAGAAATACGGACCCGAGCGCAAGACACCTCCTGAAGGGTTAGACGAGATTCCTGAAGATCCGAATATTCCCGGCACAGACGTTGTCGTGAACAGAAGCAAGCAGCCAGATGGTAAACCGGGGTATGTACCTGCCAACCCAACACCGCGTGTCGTTGATGTTGAATCCGGTTTTAATGAAAGTGAAGACGCATCGGAACAGGCACCACAGGTCGTTGGAGGTCTGGGAATTCCTGTGACAACCCTTAAAGGGAGTGGGAGAAAAAATGATGAAGAGGAAGAATCCGCTGCACCTCAGACGGCGGAACTCGTCTTGGAAGCCGTCAAGGAACAGCAGGAATTGCTGGATGCCTTTGCTGCGTTGGCAGAAAAAATGAACAAATTGCTCACGGGTTTTGAAAATAGCACATTCGTGAAACGTTTAAAAGCGGCATCGCGACGGCAGATCGACACCGCAGTGGACCTGAACAATCTGGACGGTTTCGGGCAAGATGTGAGTGATGCGGTGGAAGCTGCATCCGACCGGGAGCGTTTGGCGGGAAAAGAGGTCTCTGAGTCTAAGGTAGCATCTACGCTCCTACAGGACATGGCTGCTTATGCTGACAGGCGACCGTCCAGTGGTTTCTCGCGTGTGCTGTCGGAGATGCAGGACGCGATTGTATCTGAACAGATGCTGGACATAGCGGAAGCGATTCAAGACAATTTTATCGGGGACGCAACGATTGAGGCGGAATTCTGGGCAGATACGTTGGATCGGTGGGCAGAGCAGCTGGTAGATCCGCTACCTGATGGGAATCCTCCACCGGAGGAGATGGGACTGGTTGAGCTGCCGAACCTACCCCCAGAAATCGTCGTGGAAGTGATGCGTATCATCAATCGCGAGATCCAATTGCGGGAAGAGACACGGGAACTTGAGCAGGCGAAGGCGGCACTGACTGCTGATGAATACCGCGATCGCAGCATCGCATTGTACGACACACAAATCACACTCACCGAGGATACCCGCGAGGTAGAGGCACAGATTAGTCTCCTGCCTAATGCCCAAGAACGCTTCATCCAGGGGCAGCTCGCGAAAGTAGGGCGTGCTGCGGAAGTTATGGAAGAGGTCGAAGACATCCTCGCGGAACCGGACACCGGTCCCAGAGCGATTGCCGCAATAACAGAGACAATTGAAATCCTACTCGAAACCGGGCGTATGCCAAATGCCCCCATGATAAGAAACGCACCCGCAGCCACCGCGTCAGCTTTGATGCTCCTCGGTGTCGGTGATGACAGTGGCAAAGCCTCTATTGAAAATCGTTCACCGAGACAGGCAACTGGGAAAACGGGGCGCGTGTTACCGGAAGAATTCCGTCAAGGTTTGGACGCTTATTTCGATGCTTTAGAAGGGAGAACCCAACAATGACCAATCCAAGAAAAGATCCTATTCCATTTGAAGTATTCGCCAGTTTCAAGCGAATTGAGACGGGCAATCCGATCATTTCTCTGCCGCCCCCGCTTTGGGCAGCGGCGACCCACGCTATTATCATCGATGAAACCGTCCATTACATCTGGTGTAAGCGCGACCTTGGGGTCCGATGGTTGATAATGCACGCGACGGCTCCGGTGAATGATCTCACCAACATCACACAGGATGCGCGGAATCCTATTCTGGAGCCTTCAGCAGAGGGGTTCGATGATGCAGCCGTTGAGTACCCATTCCCATTCCTAAATCCTGCTGACGACAAGTTCTACATGTATTATCGAGGCAAAGGACAAACGACACCGGAACAGACGGGGCTCCTTGTGAGCGATGGCGACCTTGGCGAGTGGCGACGCGTCCGAAATATGCCAGTCATTCCTGCGGATACCGATCATGAGGGGCACGGCTCAACCCACCCTTCGGTTGCGATAGAGGACAACACGATCCACATCGTTTATACGGGGAAGGCGACACGGTCCTTCGGGGAGGGATTGACGATGTGTCATGCGACCGCACCGACGAACGATCCAGCGTCGGTCAGAAAAAATTCTAACAATCCCGTTTTTACAGGGAGTGGACAGGCGTGGGACAGTCGAGCCGTTCGTGAGACCGAATTGTTCAAGGATTCGCAGTACTTCCATATTCTCTATGGTGGATACGATGGTGAAGTCTGGCGGATCGGACATGTGCGGACCCGCGATTTCCGGACCTTCGATCCGAACCCTTATAACCCGGTATTCACACCGTCGGACGATCCCAATGCTTTCGATTGCGATGGCGTGTTGACGGGTCAGATATTTGAAGTTGGAGACACCTACGCAATGATCTATGCAGGTAAGAAAGGTGAAGAATGGCAGACAGGCTTGGCTACAATCCAGGAAAATTAGAGGAGGATTGAACAGATGGATGACATGCAACGGGAAACGACAGAAACGGCAGCGTCAGCGTTGATACCTACCCCGCTGCGTGAGAAAAGTTCCCCGACCGTGATGTTTTTCCAGCTCTTCCCACAGACGGTAGACTTTGAAGTCCTGACACCGTGGCAGCAAGGTGAATTTGAACGTGTATTTGGTCCGATTGCGAGGAGAAGATGACGATCATGAAAGTTTCAAAATCTGTAAAGTGTGCTAAAGTCCGTAAAGTTGCTAACAACTTTCGTCGGGAATCGCGATTCCCTCCTACTCACTTTCGATACACTTGCAAACTTTTTTATTTTTTTCTTGTGATGCTGGTCACATTTTCAACTGCGTCGGCGAATGCGCAGGAGGTTGCCCTCCGTTATGGAACAGGTGTTCCCGCGGCGGTTCGTATCATCAATGATCGCGGTTTACGCTATCTCGCGAACTCACAGATGGCGAACGGGAGTTGGTCAGGTGCGGGAAGCGGACCCGGCATAACTGGAATTTGTGTCATGGCATTGATGGCGAGCGGTGAAGATCCTGACTTCGGTCCTTATGCTACGAACATCCGTAAAGCCTTGCAGAATATCATTAGCAATCAGGATGCGAGGACCGGGTACATCGGTGGCAGCTGGGGTGGACACGGATCCATGTACCAGCACGGTTTCGCCCTGTTAGCACTCTCCGAAGCGTATGGTGCGGTCAGTGAGCGATTGCTCTGGGAAGGGAGCGACGTTCCCTCTCAACGGCGACGCACGCTTAGTGAGGCGTTAGAACTGGCGGTGCGTTCCTCGTTGACCTCGCAACGGAAAAACCCGTGGGGGGCTTGGCGTTACTCTCCAGATTCCCAAGATGCCGACACAACTGTGGCAGGAACCGTGTTGATGGGCATACTCGGTGCTCGGAACGCCGGTATTGAGATTTCTAACGAAGCCGTTGACAAGGCGGTGAGTTTTTTTCAGACACACACGATGCGAGATGGGAGTGTAACGTATCAGATGGCAAGCAGTCATGGTAGCGGACTCACCCGGACGGCAATTGGGGTTCTGATTTATGCGATTGCGAAAAGAAAAGACACCCCTGAATACAAAGCGGCTTCCGAGTTCATCAAACGGCGAATTGACCAGCGCGGCGGTGGACACCTGTTCTATAATCTTTACTATATGGCGCAGGCACTGTTTCAAAGCGACTTTGAGGCGTGGAAGGCTTGGAATCAAAAAACGATCGACTGGCTCCAGAGGACGCAGGCAGAAGATGGCAGTTTCTCGAGTTCCCATGGCAGAGCCTACGGCACGGGTATGGCTATCCTCGCCTTGGCGTTGAATTATCGTCTCTTACCCATATATGAAAGGTGAATAGTTGTCAGTTATCGGTACGGTTTTTCTACGAAAAATCTTTCAGTTATCAGTTAAGCCTTTCTGATGATAACGATAACCGCGACTGCCACAAGTACCTCTTTAACTGAAAACTGTTAACTGAAAGCCTGCGCAGCAGACGTACTGATAACTAAAGAAGGAGAAGGACGATGCAATGGAATCCAAAGAGACTCATTGTTGTGGTTACCACAATATTGACGGTATTATGGTCTCCGATACTACAGGCTCAGGTAGGAGAGAACTCCGAGTCCCGATCCCAAACATTGCGTTGGAAAAATGGTGATGCTCTTCCCGGTAACCTGCTGAAAAGCGCGTCTGGCGCGATTCATTGGTCATCGCCCTACTTTTTGGACGATCTGATTGTCGATATCGGTGTATTGGAATCGGTTGCTTTTCCAAAACAGCCCGTTCCAACAACAGAGGCCTTTCGCGTCGGGACCGTATCGGGAGATATCTGGATCGCCGACATCGTTGATTCGGATGCGGACACATTTCTATTTTCCAGTAAGCGACACGGTCAGTTTCGAGTAAATCGTGAGGCGATCTATACCCTTGAACGCCGGGTGCATCCCAATCTTGTTTTTGATGGTTCCCAAATGACGAATTGGGAATTACCCAAAGAGGATGCCAACAAACCAATATTGCTCTTTGGTGGGAATACGCTTCCGGATTGGTATGCGGATCGCGAGGGGCATCCACGGACCGATAAAGTCAAGGGAAAAATGTTTCACCCGCTCGACTGGCCCCAACATTTTGAGATTGATTTGGAGTTAGCCTCTGCAACCCGCCCGCCCGGTTTTGTTTTCGCACTCGGCAAGAATTTATACGAGGCGTTGCGATTGGAGACTTGGGTTAACGAACTCGTTGTCGTTCAAGGCACACTGTTCGAGCCGGTATTGACGATCCAACCTGATCGGAGAAACTTCCGTTTGCGTCTTGCTTACAACGGAGACACTCGTGCGCTGACGGTATTCGATTTTGCTGGCAATTTGCTTCTGAAATTGGGTGAGGTCGGGAAACCGACAGTTGCGGAATCCGGTGTCTATATCTACAATCGAGGTCAGAATCTGACAGTGCGGCGGTTAAGGGTCTACCGGCAACCTGTTGGTTCCACACAACAGCACATCGAGGCTTCCAAACCACGGGTCCATACAATGAATGGGCATGTCGTTTATGGGAAGTTGTTTGTTGAGAAAGAAAGCAGTTATGTCCTCGATGACGACGGAAATCGGCATGACATCGATATCCAGCAAATTGATCGTGTCGTTCAACCCGGTGCTGCCTTAGTCGAAAGGGAACATCCCGTTGCATTGACATATCCCGATGGCGCGGTTTTGCGGGGCAAGATTGCGCAAGTGAACCCAGACAGTGTGTTGTTACAGACAGCGTTCGCGAATGAACCGATAGAATGTATGTTCGCGGGGGCGACGCAAGTCGCGTTTTGGACTTGCGGGACAATGCTGCGTCTGGAATCAAGGGATCCCAAGAATAACGATCAGATTGAAGACGAGGATAGATTGTTTCATCCATTAGGGAATCTCCGGGGCCGCGTTTTCTTCGATATAGAAGATGGATCGTTGATTCGCTGGAAACCCGTCGGTGCGTCAAAGGCAGTCCGGTTGGCGAACAGTCGGAGGGCACACATAGAACGCAACAATAGACGTGCCTCGAAGGTGTATCCTTTTGACACCTCACAGTTCCGCCATATATTGCATCTGAAGAGTGGAGAGATCATTCCGTGTCAAATCTTGACATACGATGAAAAGACTGTCGGTTTCCAGTCTCCTTTTATTAGCGCGCACCTTATGGATTCAGCGGACGTAAAAGCACTTGAATTCTCTGGCAGAACGCACGCGCGCTATATTGATTGGGTACATTCAACAAACAATAAACGTCCATCTACTGTTTTAGAGAGAGGGGAAAACCGGTTCAACAACCGTGTCATCCATAGAATTGAAGTCAAAGGAGATGGTAACTTGGACGGATTTCTGGCAGAGGGTGGCGAGATAAATGTGGGAGAAGGCGAAATCATACTCATGATAGATGGCAAGAAAATACACGTGCGTCCCGACCAGAATTTAGGCGAAGCGGTCCTTGAAGAGTTTTTTCATGACGGTCCATCTAAAAACCACAAGTTAGACGAGAAATTGGAGCGTGCGTTAACCGTTCCACGTTTCAACCGTGACACACCGCCGAGTCATATCTTAGTGGCAGAAAACGGGGATATGAAACGGGGAAAATTGCTGGGTTTCAATGGGGAAACGATTCGGTTTGATTCCAAACTACGCCAGTTTTCCGTTCCTATAGACCGTGTCGCACGGGTGGTGGATGTAACACAAATCTCTATAGGAAACCTGCGGGACACTATTAATAACAATCAGCGATCAGCAATCAGCGATCAGCAAAGAAGTCGGCAGTTAAAAGATAGCGTTATTAAACCAGGTGACACTTATTCTGAAGTCGCTATGAGATTAACCGATGGTTCAATTCTAATGTTTGAACCACTTGAGATCAAAGATGATGAATTGTTGGGACGTTCATCGATCTACGGAGCAACAAGAGTTCCGATCGAAAGTATCCAGCACCTGTATCTCGGAGACACGTCAGCGTCGTTTGAGGTGGCCTTCGCAGCGTGGGTCGTTCGCCCGGCAAAAGAGCCAGTGTTCAGTGACGAGCCTTAATCCATTACAAGAGTGCCAAAGAGCATAGCCTGCAACAATACGCAGGGTTTTTGATAGGGTATTTCTTCAGATCTACGCACAGGCACTTCAAAACCTCAATTTCACGTGATCGAACCGCAAGGAATAATTAAAAAATGAGCGTGAGAGCGATTCTGATCGGTTTGGCACTCGTCATTATACAGACAGCAATTACCCCCTATAATGACTACTATCTCCAAGGAACAGATATTGCCGGAAACCATTTTCCTTTGGGGACAGTGTTCACACTGATTTTTCTCACCTTTGTCGTCAATCCCATCCTAAAAAAAGTATTTCCTCGAGGCGTGCTAAATCCAAGTGAATTGATGATCATCTGGGTGATGATGGTCATCAGTTCAGCGATCCCATCGAAAGGCATGATCGGGTATTTACTCCCCTTTCTGGCGGCACCCGTCTATTTCGCTACACCTGAGAACGAGTGGGCAGAAACGCTACATCCGCACTTTCCTGAATGGCTAATTGTGTGGGACGCGCATGCCGTTACCGATTTCTATGAGGGGGAATCGGTTGTCCCTTGGCTGCTCTGGGCAAAACCCCTTCTTGTTTGGACGGTTTTTATTCTACTGCTCTACGCCCTGACGATTTGCGTATCGGTGGTGTTAAGGAAACAGTGGGTTGAGCGTGAAAGGTTCATCTTTCCGCTTGTTACTGTGCCTGTGGAGATGGTCCAGCAAACCTCAATGCAGGCAGGGCTGAACAGTTTGTTCAGGAACCGGCTGGTGTGGGTCGGATTTGGAATCGCTGCTTTCTTCCATTTACTCAATGGACTGCACGAGTATGTCCCCGCACTCCCGCGCATTCCGAATCGGTATGATTTGTACACCCCATTCACGGAGCGGCCGTGGATTGTGATGGGGTGGTGGCCCCAATTTCGGTTCTTCCTCTATTTCTCGGTTATCGGTATAACCTACTTTCTCGCGATGGATGTGTCTTTCAGCTGCTGGTTTTTCTTCCTATTCTTCAAGTTACAGTACATCATCATCAACGCCTTTGCGATCCCTATCAGCCCCTGGATTTCTGCCAGAGGGCAGACAATGGCTGCTTATGTGGTCATGGTCCTCGCCTTCCTGCTGAACAGTCGGTCCCATATCACAGAGCTCTTGAGACGCACGTTTCTAGGGGCATCTACCTCCACAACGATTGACGACTCAGAGGAAGTATTGCCGTATAGATGGGCTGTGCTGGGGACAATTCTCAGTTTTCTGTTGCTTGCGGGTCTCTGCGTCTACGCGGGGATGTCGTTTTGGGTCGCTTGTAGCATTCTGGCACTGTTCCTGATTGCTTCTACGGCATTGTCGTGGATGGTCGTCAACGGTGGCATGCTCCTGATTCAGGCACCGATGTATCCCGTCGAATATTTTGAAATTATTGCGGGTTCGAGAATCATTAACGCCAACAGTTTGTCCCTCTTAGGGTTCCAGCGGGTAATGATGCGCGACTGGGGCGGTATTCTGATGCCGAGTGTTCTGCACGGGTTCAAAGCCGCGGATCCGGTCGGATTAAATCGAAGGAGCGTCCTCGGCGCGATGGTACTTGCGATTGCTGTTGCTATCGGTGTTTCATACGTGGCATCGTTGTCCTTGATTTATGAGAAAGGTGGCTTGAATCTGCAAAGGGGTCCTTTTACCGGTGCCCCGAGATACTTCAATCATATCGTTTCCCTGATTCAGTATCCGAAAGACCCGAAATTGGGAGAGGCATACAGCATGCTTTTGGGAGCTGGGATCACCGGTTTCCTGTTGATTATGCAGCGTCAATTTATGTGGTGGCAACTCCATCCAATTGGATATGTGATGGGTGCGGTTTACTCCTCCTATTTCCTCTGGTCCTGTATATGTATCGGCTGGTTTTTGAAGTATCTGGTACTGAAATCGGGTGGGATTGGATCCTATCGAAGGCTTCGACCCCTGTTTATGGGATTGATTATCGGTGAATTTGGCATTATAGGGGTTTGGATGCTAATCGGGATGTTTACCGGTGTAAATTACCAAGGTGCCTTACCCGGATAGCCTTTCTGACTTATTTCTTGAACGCTAATTTAGTCGATCCCAAAATGGTCAGACCCAGGCATGAGATGTTCTCTGGCAACGGCTGCGTTGATTTCGACACCGAGTCCCGGCTGCTCTGGCACCACGAATACGCTATCCTGCATGAGCGGTATATTCATATTGCGTTTGCCCAGCATTCATGATAACATATCTTCTGAGATTGTGCAACAGCGACGGGCGGAAGCGGGTCATCACGATAATCGTGATCGCGTGACTTCCCCAAAGGAGATGCGTCAATGACAGATCAAGAAATCAAAACCGCTTATGAACGTGATGGTTACGTTGTCGTCAGAGACCTTATTGATAACCGGGATTTAGAACCTATTCGAGATTTCATTAAGGCGAAAGTTGCTGCGTATAGCCACGAGTTATATAGTGAAGGCAAACTATCCTCGCGCTATGAAGACGAATCCTTCGAGCGCCGGTATGCGGCGATCTGCGAAGAGTTGGATATATTACCTCGCAACTGGAGTTTTGGTATGTATGGACGTGAGTTTTACGATCTCTACAACCTCCCCGGTGTTCTTGATGTGCTTCGCCTGCTTTTAGGTCCTGAAGTTTCAAATATCGGCACACCGGCATTACGGACGAAACTCCCCGGTAGTGTGATTACTTCGTTTCCATGGCACCAAGACAGCCAGTATTTGGACCAGTCGACTATCGGAAAAAAGGAGCAGCACACAGGTGGTCTCCACATGGTCACGGTATGGGTGCCGTTAGTAGAAGCGACAGTCGAAAATGGGTGTTGCTGGGTGATGCCCCGGAGCCACCGTTGGGGTTTGCTGGACGGTGCGCGCGGCACGGATTCAAACGTCCGGATGGAGGAAGATGTCGAGGCGCGTGGCACACCCGTCCCAGTTCCTCTGAAGCCTGGTGGTGCGTTGTTCATGTCGAACCTTTGCGTCCATACGAGCAAGGTGAACACAACGCGGAAATCCCGGTGGAGTATCGACTTCCGTTACTTTCCCACGCCTGAACGAGCAGATTTGACTGCCGAAGCGCGCGAAGCCGCCGAATTCGTGAAAACGAAAGCTTTGCGGGGAAATAGGGTGCCGCTTGTCGTGCTTACTGAAGGTCATAAACCGACGTGGGAAGAGTGGAATGCAGCACATCGTAAATCGGATTGAACGTTTTTTAAACTTAGGACTTATGCATTTCCCTTTACAGTCCACCTGATAAGGAGGATTCAGAGGGGATACATAAAAATGGAAAAAGGAGCAGGAGCGGTTAGGAAACCGCTCCTACCGGGTCTGAGTGAAAATCGAATGCCTCTATTAAAAATAGGCATGTATCCCCATTCCTACGTAAACACCAGCGATACCTTTAGATTGTGAGTCGGATGTTTCTCTCCCAAACCCCTGACCGACAGCTACGTTCAAACCGAGCGGGATGCCGCCGAGTGAGAACACAAGTTCGCCTCCAAAAGCGAGTCCGCCGCCTAACGTGGTGGTAAGGAATTCGCGTTCTTTATTGTATCGCCAGCCCCCTTCTAAGGTGAAATAGAGGCGTGATGTATGCCACCTACCGTGGTGCTCAAATATAGCGTAGGAAACGCCCCCCCCTAACATGTGATCGCTATTCTGGTCGTTGAGAATAAAACGTCCAACGGTTTGAAAGTATACGGGTGCAAGTCCGGTATAGCGGAAACTAATTCCGCCAAATTCAGAGGTAGCTCCCTGAAGTCCGATACCAAATTCCGAGTCGTCCGTGAGGAATTTGTCTTGCTTTACACTATTTTTGTTAAGATCAGTGGCATGCGCCTGAACCGAGAAACCGAGGGTTAATCCGATAAGGATACAAATTGTGCAAAAAATTGAGCGTGTCATTGTCTTTCTCCTTTTTGTTTATTGAGCGATCAATAGTGTCACTCGGTGTGCATCAGTAGTAGACGGGTGATACATGAGGATATCCTGCTGACTGTCCTTGTTGAAGTCTACTAACCGAGTATTCCGTTCGTCCATAGGCAAGGTGACCGCGATCTTTTTGGGGTGTGGTTCAGTTCCTGGAGGTAGTTTCGGGGCTCCGTGAGCATCCCGTAGCGTGAATGGATGATGCATGAGGATATCCTGGACCCCATCCTTGTTGAGGTCCACCAGCCGTGTGTATTCTTCGTCGTTGGGAAGCGCAACTGCCACCTTCTGCGGCTGCCGTGCGAATATTTCTGGTCCCGGGACGCCGACGAAGACGAGCATGATCCGCGGATGATCCGAGATAAGCAGGTCTGAGCGGCCATCACCGGTAACATCCCCGATGCGCAAGGTTGTGTTGAAGGCGCGCGGGTAACCTTTTTGCGTATTCCGGATCTCGTGTGTCGCGCCTCGCAGGACGACACCCAGTGGCACCCATCCCGGTTCGCGATGGCTGGGTACGCCATCCAACGCGATGCTACGAGTCGTGTTGGGTGTGTCAAGATAGCGACCTTCATCCATTTGGTAGAACTCAAGTCCCAGCCCGATGTCATCCCCCATGAACCCCTTGATGCGCTTCCAGAGGCTTCCCTTGAGGCACTCGGTATGAATGGTCGTAATCATCAGATCGATCTGACCATCACAATTGAAGTCGTGTCGGTTCATCCCAAGCTGGATTCTCTCGTCCGTTCGGAATGTGATGTCAGCACTTCGCGCGAAAGTGGTGCCGCCATCGGGTGTCGGCACGCCGAAATGCACCTCGTAACTGGAGTGCTTGTTGGAGATGTCCTTACCTGAAAGCCTGAAAACGACCAGGTCGGCGATACCGTCGCCGTTCAGGTCTACCAACGAGTGCAACACCCTTCCTGTCATGTCCCCGGTGGTGAGTGCGGCGATCCGGTCAGAGTCAAATGCGACATCGGTCATGAAGGTCTTGGATTTCGGTGCAAACAGCCCACGCTTGTCCTGGAGATGCACCTTGAAACGGTCTTCGTTCCAGAACACCAGGTCGACGCGACCGTCTCTGTCAGAGTCGATCTCATAGATACGGCTCTGAGACCACGGATCGTATCGATATCCGTCGGCACCGAGGATCCGCTCCATCTCAGTGGGTGGACCGAGTTTCACTGGGTCGGCGAACGTGCCGTCGCTCATCTGGATGAACACATAGAAACCATCGGCATCAGGCACTACCAAGTCATCGCGGCCGTCAACATTCACGTCCCGAGTGATGTCTACATGGGGAATTTCGTCTTTACGGGGTGGTGTGAAATTGGAAGTAACCGACACCAGCAAGCGTTCCGTCTGTGAGTCTGGATCAAACCAGTTCAGGCGACCGTTTCCATACGTGATTAATCGATCACGACCACCGATGTCTACGACATCGACAAACAATACTTCGGGACGCAGGGTTGTGTTGAATTTCAGTGTCCACGTGCCGTCGCCGAACGTGTAGATGCGTAAATGACGGTTGTCGTTCCCGTCAGTGTGCACCACAGCAATTTCCGCGATAGCACCGCCGAGAAGAAATCCCGTTAAAACGGTCTGACGTTTCGTGGCGCCAATAACGATCTCATACTGATCGAAAGTGAATTCCACAGGGGTAGGCGGGGTCTGCTCAACCTCTTCGCCAAACAGGCTGAGGTATCCAGATAGAAGGACACCAAGGGTTAGTATTGAGAATAGGCTTCGCTTTTTCATTTTTATGTTCCTTTCAAGTTTGCGAATATGTTAACATAGGCAAATAAGTTTACAGTGTTAACTTATAAAGCAAAAAATATAGGCACCCGTTGCCAAACAGTTTTAAACCTATGCCTTCAAACCCTCGATTGTCGTGTGAATGACTGTGTCTATCAATTTGTCCTTCTCGGTCCAAGGGAAGTCAGGGAAATCTATCAGGAGCAGTGTGACCCCATGAACCGCTGACCACAGCACCTGACCGGTGGTTTCGACATCGATTTGACGGAATCTCTTCTGCTCGACGCATTCAGAAACCATTTCGCGTAAGTAATTGAACACCTTTTCGCCAACGGATCCTTCCTCCAGACCTAACCCCTTCTGGAACTGGGGTCGGATGACAAAGGTGAGTTTGTAATCCTGCGGATATTTGAGACCGAACTCGACATAGGTTCGTCCACTTTTTCTGAGTGCTTCAACCGGATCACTCTCATCTCTTTTGAGCTGCTCAAGTGTGTTCAACAGGTTCAGGAGTGTTTCCTGGCAAACAGAATCTAAAAGATCCGCCTTGTCTTTGAAGTAGAGATAGATCGTTGTCGGAGAGTATTCAATCTTGTTGGCAATCTTCCGCATGGAGATGTTCTCATAGCCTTCATTGACAAACAGTTCACGCGCTGCAACGAGAATTTGCTGTCGCAGTTGTTCCTTTTCTCTTGCCCTGCGCTCTTTGGTGCCCATTGCTTTAACCTTTATTTACAGAGTGATTTAACTTTACAGTGTTAATATTATATCACACGTTTTTCTCTTTGTCAAATTTTTTTCAAAAATTTTGCATCGGTCATTTTTTCTTATAAGTATTCAAGGGATATTAGGTGGTTTGAAGTCCCAAGAAGTGATAGAGAAAGGTGAGTATGTTTGGTTATCATTTTCTCGTTTCTGTTTATCGGCACGATATTGCCGACCCCACGCCTCAGAAACACCGTCGGCTTGTTTTTGGAGGCGTCTGGCACCAAACACAAGATTTTCGGGATAAGAAATTTCCAGCCACTCCATAACCCTGAGAGCCGTTTTCTCGTAGAAAGGCACGAGATCCTCGTAAATTACTGTAAATGGGGTTATATGGTATTCGGTGAAGTAAGACTGCCATGCCGCTTCGTGAAAAACAATCTCTTGAACGAAATAGTCGATTGCCTCAAAGTTGTACTCGGGTTCTTTTTCCAGTTCAGGAATGGGATCACCGGTTCGTTTCCACCAGATCAATGTCTGAAGTCCTTTCCATAGCGATACGGCTTGACGGACTTTATCTCTGCGCATGATCCAGATATAACGCAGGTTCGGAAACAGTTCGTTTAGCACTGTATATGGGGACGGATTTCTGTCTCTAAATTGCGGGATTTGAAGTGCTTTGTTAATGAACTTTTCAAAGTAGCCCCACATGAGTTTTGTTCCAAAGACCCCATTTGGGGTTGTGCTTTTCTGCTTTACTTTGTTGAGGAAGTCGGTGTAATCGGTCGCGCCCCATTCTTTAGCCCAACGTTCATCCTCCCAAAAATATTCTCCTGGATTTCCAGCAAGTCCTGTATTCTCCAAAGCCTCAAACAGCAGATACCCGCCACAGCGCGGTGTTGCACAAATCAAATATGAAGCGAGTGGTTCCATGAAAGATAATCTCCTCTCTTAATGTTTGCTCTTTCATTTTTTGAACATAAACGACACAAGTCTCGGAGGTTTGTTTTGATCTGTTTCGTGCCACCATTCCTTGAATTCCTCAAGGCGGAATTCACTGCTTTTGGCAGCGTCGAGGAAATCGGATATGTGATGCACAAACGCTTGAATTTCCATTGTTCCGTGAGCCGTTTGAAAGTTTGCCTGTGTCCCTTGATATTGCCTAAATGGGTGAAGTTCACAGAGAAAGAAATGACCATCATCGGTCAATACCCGGAACGCTTCTGAGAATATGAATGCCAGGTTTTCTATATGCTCAAGGACAAGGTTACAGACGACAAGATCCATAGACGCATTATCACAGTGCCATGGACGGGTAAGATCGGCGAGAGAGAACGTAACATTGCTGGATTTCAACTTCTCTTCGGCGAGAGAAATCATGCCTTCCGAGAAGTCAATCGCGTGAACGTTCTCACCGATTTGTGAGAGAAAGTGGGTGTTTTTTCCAGTTCCACAACCGATCTCAAGGATTGATTTATAGCACGAATTTGCCAGCGTTTTTTGGGTAACGCTCTGATCTAAATCTCGGGTGCGGTTCTCATCCGAATCATAAGCTGATGACCAGGTGTCGTATGCCTTTTGTATATTCATACAGAATTAAATGTGAAAAGGATTTATGCATTTCTCAGTATCTCGTAACCACATTATATTATACCTTGTTTGGACTTGTGAAATCAATGAAAGTCACACTGTTATGACTGTTTTTCTCTTGCTTATTTTTCAGCAATTTTGCTATAATCCATTTTTTAGAAAACTATGGTCTGGTGTACTACCCCCTTAGGTCCTTCCATCAAAATATAAGGTTTTGGATTGGAAATTCAGTGATATATTTGCATAGGAGGAAACTATGAAACTTAGAAGTAGAGTCAGTTTTGCGCTGGTTTGGTTAATTGTTATCGCTTTCGGAGTACTGGTTACGAGTATCAGTCATGCCGCTATACTGGATCCCGGGACGGTTGAGGTTGCATACCTCTTTGATGAAGGGAAAGGGACGGTCGCCAAGGACATTTCTGGAAACGGTCGAGACGGGGAGATATCTGGCGCGAAATACACCAAAGGTGTGTTCGGGCAGTGTCTCGACTATGATGGCAAAGATGACAATTTGATCGTTTCCGGCTACGCTGGCATTGGTGGCACGGATCCAAGAACAACGGTCTTCTGGTTTAAAGCAGGGGACACAAGAGAGCATTCGTGGGTGAAATGGGGACCGAACCTGACGGGAGAAAAATACTATGTCCGTGCGCACCTACGGGGTGCGGAGTGCAATTTGAGGGTTGAGGTGGCTGGCGGGCAAAATTACGGAGCAGATGATGTCTGTGATAAAGAGTGGCATCACATGGCAGTTGTTTTTCCCAAAGGTTCAGACTCTGTGCAAGATCACGATCTTTACGTCGACGGTGAACTTCAGGGCAAGGAAGGTGGCGATCAGGCAATGGACACGAATGCTGAGGACCAGGAGGTTAACATGGGTGATTTTCTGGCACACCACCAGTTTATGTTCGGTCTTTTCGATGAGGTCGCTATTTTCAACGTGGATTTGACTGAAAAACAGATCAAGGCAATCATAGACAATGGATTACAAGCAGCACTCGGCGTGGACCCGCAAGGGAAATTAGCCACGAGTTGGGGGATGCTTAAGAAATATTAGTCCCACATATCAAGTCCCAGCAGTTTTCGTCCTAAGGGTGTCAGTTCTGCCGGTCCATAGTTTTTGGCTTCCCAACCGCGTGGGTCGCCTGGATAGGGACCTCGTCCCAATGCTCGCCGCTCCCGCCACAGTGTAATGCGTTCTTGCCGTCGCTCCTCATCGATTGGATCGGGAACAGGATAGAAGTTCATATATTGTGCCAGTCGTGGCTTATCGGAGGTATTGCGACCGTTGCCGTGCGGCAGTGCTTTATGCCATATAAGCAAGGCACCCGCCTTCGCGGGGACTTGAATGAAATGTTCCGGCGAGATTTCCGGTACCCACGGGTTTTCCTTGTCAATCAGCGACTTATGTGCGCCGGGCCAGCACACAAAAGACCCTTGGTTGTCGGTTGTGTCTGTCAGAAACAGAACACCTTGTGTGCCGAAACCGATGGGTAGTTTCGAGGTATCTGCATCCCAGTGATACATCCCCTTATGGTCCCATTCGGGATAGTCGGGGTGCTTCGGCGGTTTCATGTTGACGCGGTCGGGGTGGACCCAAATCCGGTGGGTGCCGTAGACTTCGGTATAGATTCGATGGATCGGTGGGTGCTGGTAGACATTCCACATGGCTTGGTGTTGGTACATCTCTACCATCCCCGCCCCGGGTTTGTGCGGTGCGCGGTACCAGTCATTTGGGTCTAAGGGGTCCATTTCTAAGAACGCAAAGATCGCGTCAACGACAGCGTCGCACAGTTCAATTGGAATAGCATTTTCGATGACCATATAACCGTATTTGTCAAAGTGTTCACGATGTGCTTGTGTTAAAATTGCCATTTGCCTTTCCTTTAATGTTAGTTTTTATTCGTTTCGTTTAAGGTTGCGCGTGCTGCCTGATATAATCGAAAGAGACGCTCGTATGTTTCTTGGGCGAGGATCTGTGGATGCCATACCAATTCTGCCACTAAATCGCTAATGACAAACCCTGATGCCATGTCCACACCGCGCAGGGTACTGATGGCGAATAAAGCGGCGGTTTCCATTTCAACCGTGACAACCCCTTCCCGTTGATAATGCTGAATCTCCCCAATCGTTTCACGAAAAAAAGCATCGGTCGTCCATGTTGGTCCCTGCGTATAAGGAATGCCGTCGCGCGTAAGGGTCCGTCTGAACGCGGTTGTCAGATTTTCGGACGGCAGGGCAGGTGCTGAAGGATCCTCCAAGTAGTGATATGAAACGCCTTCATCGCGAATGGCACTCGTGCAAACGACGACATCGCCAATGTGTGAGTTTTTTTGTAAGCCACCAGCAATTCCTACATTGATAAATCGTTTAATCCCCAATTCTATCAGAAGTTCAAGAACCATTGACACACCCGGCGCACCGATGCCATTATTGCCACTAACTGCCAGGCGATTGTCAGTTTCAGTCAGCAGATAGAAACCTCCACCTACTCCATGAACCTGCTCTACACTTTCAATGCGGGTAATACGATCCAGAAGATTCCCTTCATAACAGAAAATGACGCTCTCGGGGATCGGGAAATCGGGAATAAAGCCTTGTTGACGGAAGTACGCGACGTGCTGTTGTGGAGTGATGATGGGACGTGATCTATGTTTATCGGGGAAATTGGGTATTGGCATCGTTATCTCCTTCCTCTATTCACAGGATGAACAAAACAGGCACGAACACCATCGCACATTATTGCAACCAATTACGAAAATAGTATCACATTTCTCAAAGAAAGTCAAATCAAGGAGCGACTGTTTATGGTAGGTGGGTCTATCAATGTTCAGCGGTGTGATGGCGTTTGAAAATCACCCAATCTCCATCCGCAGCGACCTCTGTAGCCCCAAGTGATTGGCGGTTCAGCATTTGGAAATTTGTGTGGTGAGATTCCGGTCTACTTAACGACTCTACCATCAATGTGACGCTCTGCGACGTTATGTCCACAGAGACTGAGCACCGTTGGAAATACATCAACGGATCGGATACACTGTTCTGCGATTGGATAATTCGTCGCAAGCGGGATGGATAGATGCTCGGCGATTAAAGCACCGTGCGTCGCCCGATGTTCAGGGATTTCATAACGGGCACGTAAATCGTAACCCTTCTCGGCACTGAGAACAAGATCGCCTGTCCGTTCACTTTTGAAAATCTGCCACAATTGAACGATACCATCAGGGTGCGGACTGTCATAGGTCTCACGGAGTGCTTCCCGTGAGGACAAATTCTCATAGGGAACACCATATCCGAGTGGATCTGTCCCTGTAAATTGGTAGGAGAAACGCAACGCGTCTGAGGATTTGAACGTCCCCCCTACGCTTTGTGGGTTTCCGCGGTCCGTCTGCACTGAACGACACAAGATTCTTCCCTGTCCACCTCGGTTTTGGACGAGAATATCTCCAGTTTCGCTCTGCCCTGCGACGAATCCCAACCCCTCCAATTCAATCAAGGAACCAATGACCCCCATTTTGTGAAGTTTCTCGAAGGGGGTGCGTTCCCCCCATCCCTTTCCAATCGGATTATTTTTAAAATAGAGATGCGTCATCCCGTTTCCTGATACCATACTGGCAGATACGGTGCCTTGTCGCCAGACCTTTGGGTAATGCAAACATCGCCAACCGCCTTCGTCTAAGTGCTGTGGGACATCAATATGCGTATGTGTATCGGTCATCCCATGGTCGCTGGTTATCAGAATCAGCGTTTCTTGGAGGGTGTTCGCCTTTTGCAATGTATGAACAATGTTTCCAATCGCGGTATCAATCTCTCGGTAAGTCTGAAGTACCTGTGGAGATTGTATCTGTGAGAGATGAGAAAAGGTATCAACTGCGGGAAAGAGGCATACCACGAATTTGTCACCTGCTTCAACGGCTTTATATAAGCGACGGGCTGCAATCTGATTGACGAATCGCCAACGATGGGAAAAGTGTGCGTAGGTGTATACGAAGGGTTTGCTCCAGCGCGTCAGGTTTTTGGATGGCGGACACCCGCGGGCGAGAAGATTGTAAATATTGCTGACGGGTGAAAAAAAATCAAAAAGTGTGGGAGAATTTAGGGGCAAATCGGCTTCAAAATGCAACCCATCAAACCCCATATAACTGCAGACCCCCGGACGTTTGAAGTGGTGGGGGATATGGAAGTTCGATTTAGACATCCACCGAATGCCGGGGATATTCGCAGTGCCAGGATACAAGCCCATAAAAAATGGGATAAAGGCGGGTCCCGTTGTTGACGGAAAGACGGAGACCGCTTTATTCAAACTGCCGCGATCTACTACATGTTTCTTGATATTTGGAAGATCCCCGTTCTCAATCAACGTTTTAAAGATTTCATACGGTGCCCCATCGATGATAATAAAGATAAACCGTTTGAAACGTGATTCGGTTAATTCCATCACTCCCCCTAAATATGTAGACGTTTATTGGCGGATGTTGTCCTTAGGTGCGATCATAGCGGGTTCCTTGAAAAACATTTGAAACCGTAGCGAAACATCCCTTTCATGAACAAATCAGGCGTGTTACCGAACGTGAGTGCCTTCCGTGATGGTAATTATCTGGTTCGGTGCGACATCTCGAATTATGTCAACAATGCCGCTGGGCCATCTCGCTTCAATACGGTCGATGTGCTTGTGCGCACCAATTCCAAAATGGAGACGTAAGTCGTTTTGAGAGAGGTAGCCAGAGCCACCCCGCACTTCATCAATTTGGATGAGAGTGTCGGTTTGAATTTTTACCCGTGTACCGATCCCTGCGCGATTACTCCGCGTCCCAATCGTGTGAATCAGAATCCAATTTTCCTGCATTTCACTATCGTTGCGAAGGAGCTGCGGGGTATCATTGGCGTTACAGATCAGCACGTCTAAGTCGCCATCATTGTCGTAATCCCCTGTCGCGAGCCCCCGACTCACCTTACGCGACTGTAAACCGTTTCCAGTCTTCACCGATTCATTAACGAAGTATCCCTGTCCATTGTTAATCAATAGATGATTGTGTTGGGGATAGGTCGTTGTATCGTCGTATTGTTCGATCGCGTCTTGGAGATGACCGTTGGCGATAAGGAGGTCTTTATCCCCATCGTTGTCCACATCGAAAAAATCGACACCCCAGCCAACATAAGGAACGCTGTCAGCCATACCCGCAACGAATGATACGTCGGTGAAAAAGTTAGCGTTATCGTTGCGATAGAGGGCATTGGGCTGTTGTTGATAGTTAATCGCGATGAGGTCTAACAGCCCATCATTGTCATAATCCCCAAAATCGACGCCCATTGTTCCCTGGACGTTCCCGTTTTCATCGGCTTCCACCCCCGCCATCCAACCGACGTTTGTAAATGTGCCATTCCCCCTGTTCTGATAGAGAAAATTCTCCCCAGCATCGTTGCCCACATAACAATCCGCATCGCCATCGTTGTCATAATCCCCGAACACGACTCCCATTCCTTTTCCACCTTCATTATAGACCCCGGCGATCGTGGTGACATCGGTGAACGTTCCATCACCGTTATTGCGATATAAAGTGTCTGGTGCGCCCTCAAAACTTTCGGGTGGACAGTATGCCGCCACACCTTTTTGTGTGCAGTTGGTATGGGTTTCAAAGTGGAAGTCGATGTAGTTAGTGACGTACAAATCAACAAAACCATCATTATCATAATCAGCGAAAGCACACCCAAGGCTCCAACGCCTATCTCCAACGCCGGCATGCTGCGTGACATCCGTGAAAGTGCTGTTCCCATTGTTACGATAGAGCACATTCGCACCAAAATTCGTCACGTATACATCCAGATTGCCATCGTTATCATAGTCTCCGACAGCACACCCTCCACCATAGCCGGTATCTCCAACGCCTGCCTGTTCTGTGACATCCGTGAAAGTGCTGTTCCCATTGTTACGATAGAGCACATTCGTTGGTGATTGGGGTGAGCGAAAGCCGGGTAAATCTGCACCGTTAACAAAATATATATCGATCCATCCATCCCCGTCATAATCAAAGAAGGCAGCACCCGATCCAACGGTTTCCAGAAAATACCGCTCACCACTTCTGCCATCAACGTGGTGAAACTGGAGTCCTGCTGCCGCTGTGATGTCCGTAAATGAGATTTTACCTTCAGCATACCCGCAGTAGGGCGTGTTAATCAAGCAGGTTATGAGAAATAGAAAACTTGTGTATCGCATCCCAAATCAGTCCGACGCTCTCTTTTTTTCTTGACGCACTTGCTGGAGGTATTCCTGAGCCTGTTTGTTATTTGGTGCTAATTTAAGAGCCTTCTGAAAGGTGGCTTCAGCCCGGCTATAATCTTTCATGGCGAGATAGATTGCGCCCAGCATATTGAAACTTTGCACGTTTGGCATCGTTTCGGTTGCTTTTTGGGCGAGTTGGCGGGCGATTTCCAGATGCTGTGCAGATTCCTTTGGCTGTTCATACTGTCGATACAGTAATCCGAGCCTTAGATGTCCTTTCGTATATTCCGAATTAACGCCAACAGCGGTTTTGTAGACGGGAATCGCCTTCCTGCCCTGTTGATACCGAATATAGAGTGAGGCGATTCCATCGTAAGCCTCCATCAAAAAGGCATCTTTGAGAATAACGGTTTTATACTGCTCAAACGCCTTCTCGGGTTGGTTATGTTCTGCATAGATTTTCGCAAGTGCCATATAACCATCAGGATCGCTCGGTTCTTCACGAATTTTTCCCTGTGCTGTCTCAAGGGCATCTTGAAATTCGCGGATCTCCTGTGCAATTTCGTGTTGATGTCTTGCCGCTTCAACCTGTCCGAGACGAAAATAGCAACGCGCGAGATTATGGTGCAGCGCGAGATCACCTGTCCGGTGCGGCATCACCCGCTCGTATTCGCTAAGCGCTTTTTCATACTCACCCATCTGCTGATAGAGGAAGCCGAGTTCAAATCTTGCTGGCGTGTAATCGGTATCCATTGCCAACGCCTGCTGAAAATCTGTAGTTGCCTTATCATACTCGCCCTGTTTGGTGTAGATGATTCCACGATTGCAGTATATCCCTGGTGTCTGTAACTCCAGTTCAATAGCCCGTGTATACGTTTCCAGCGCGGCATTAAACTTGAGCTGGGTGTAATAGATATTTCCCAACCCAAGATATGCTTGTGGTGACTTGGGGTCTAATTGGATGGCTTTTTGATAACGAGAAATAGCCTGTGGAACTTGATTCTGAGTCCAAAGTAACGCAGCTAAATTGGAATGCAGCCAACTGAGGTGTGGATCGATGTCGATTGCTTGCTTATAATGTGCGATCGCTTCCGTGTTTTGCCCACGTTTTGAAAGCAAGAGTCCCATCACGGCGTGCGCTTGCAGGAGACGATTGTTGCGGGCAAGGGCTTTTTGGAAGACCTCAATAGCGTCATCTATCCTGCCTGTTTTCCAGTAGATCACACCCATGCCGCTATACGCCTCGGCAAAATCCGCGTCCAGTTGTAAGACCTTCTGATATTCACGAAGTGCCTCATCAAAGCGTTGCTGGTTGGCAAGTGCTTCCGCCTGTCGATAGTGCCATAGCAAAGGGTCAGGGTGTTGGGCACTTGCCATGAAACAGCAGTAGACCAGGATAAGCACACCTTGAAATAGATATCTCATCACTTAAGTTGCTTCGACAAATAAGCGTCAATCGATGTATCAGGCTTTTCGCCCTCATAGTTGGTGAAGAACCACTCGGTCCTGTCTATGAAGGCGAAAGCAAATAATGCAAAAGGTATCGCGGTTAATTGGATGCTATTTATAGTCGCGTTTAATCTTACCCCATGTTTCGGGCAATTTGCCTGCGGGGTCGACAGACGTTGCACTGCCGATGATCTCGTTGGAAATGAGGAGATCGCCGAGCACACCCGGACTGTTATCGTTTTCAAAATCACTCGACCAAGCGACGGCACCACCAAGGGGGGCAGCGTAGGTGCCGGGGGCATCCCCATCGATGTCTGTAATTGTGATGTCGAATCCGATGACCAAGCCGTCCGTCGGCTCAAGGGCTGCACCAAAAAACGGCTCAAAGATCGACCAAGGGAGACGTATCTCAGCGGCATAACCGCTTCCCGTTTTCTGACCCGCGACGTGTCCGTTGCCGGGTTCGCCTAACTCTGGATCACGTCCCGCACTCAACGCTTGTGACCATGCCCCACTTGTCCCCTCAGTCGTTACGGGCGCAAAGATCCAATAATGATCGTCGTCTTCATAGGTGCTGTTATTCGCTACATGTTTCGTTTCAAATTCATGGTGAGGGAACTCAAAGACAGGGGCATCGTGTTTGGTGTCGAAGAGCAACCATATCCCGTCAATATCCCCGTCCCGAGAGGCGTGATCGTTGGCGTAGGCGTGGTAGGTATCGTCGGTGATATCGAACGCAAAATAGAGGTAGTCGTCATCCCACAGCGTCGCCCAGCGTGCCAAGAAATCGTCATCGCCATCGAATTTGCCGCGACTGACACGCAACCCACCGTCGTTGGTGTCGCTACCCGCACCGCCCCCGGGGATAATTTGATACCACTCTTGGTTATGTTTCGGATCGCGTGGGTCTACAACAATATCTTGCAGGGGTGAAGATTCTTGAAATGCTGCGTCCCACTCCGCCTCATCCATCATTCCATCAATCGTGATAGGCGTTTCAGTTTTTTTCGATGTCACCTCACCGCCTGAATGTGCCATCACCGGCAGTGTGGACAGTGCGAATAAGATACAGCAAACAATAGTGAGTAGGTCGACTTTAACAGAAAACGATTTTTTTTCAAAAAACATCATGACTCTCCTATTGATATTCTTCGCCCTAAAAGGCAAAGATAGGTCTATTTTCTTATAGAAACATGTCTGAGATGTAGATTCTCAAACAACACATCGGTAAGACACACAGAATAGCAATTAGGGAAATGACTATGTAATTCGGACAAAAACTCGCCAACGCAGGTTATGAATTAACGCTTCACCGCGACCGAGACCCCATCGCGGAGGGGGATGATCGTCGTGAATACATCAGGTGAACTATAGAGAAGACGTGTTAACTCTTTAACACCGATTGTCGCCGCATGGAACCATTGCTCTCGTTCATCAAGTCTTTCTGGAGGACCACCGGGTTCCTGTGTGACGACGCGTCCCATCCAAAGCATATTGTCCGTGATAAAGAGTCCACCGCTTCTGAGCCGTGGGATTGCCTTGTGGAAGGCTTCAGGGTATCCGTCTTTGTCGATGTCGTTATAGATGATGTCAAACTCACCTTCGGTTTCGTCGATGATTTCAAGTGCGTTGCCGACGCGATAGTCGATGCGATCTGCGATACCACCGCGAGCGAGATAACCCACTGCGCTATCGGCGTTCTCCTGTGAACCATCCGTACAGATGATAGATGCTTCCGGTTTTTGCAATGCTTTCGCCATCCAATACGCCGAATATCCAAAGCCCGAACCCATCTCGAAAATCCGCGTCGGATTCGTCAGCAATACCAATTGGTGTAAGACACGCCCAACGAGCGGTCCTACGATTGGAAAACGGTTTGCCCGGGCATGCGTCTCCATCTCCGTTAGGACTTCATCGCGTTCAGGTATGATGTCGAGTAAGTAGTCATCAATTGAGGGATGCAGAATATCTAATCGTTGCATTTTTTTAATCTTGGGCCTTTCTGATCCGTTTTTTTCCGTCGTCAAAAAACGGATTTCTGGTTACAGTAAACATCTCTTTGAACCCAACCCAGAGATCTTACTTGGAAAAGCAGCCATTTCGGACAACGGACGAAACGCACCGGATTCCATCGTTAAGAATCTCTTTTCCACCTTTCAAGGGGGTGTTCGCGTGGCGTAAGCGGCATAGATACCCGGGACTTCTGTCTATGTGATTCCCATGTGGCGTGGATCATTTCAAGACAATCTCGACCATCCCTGCCACTCGCGAACGGATCCCGGTCTTCTTCAATGGCTGCGATGAGGTCGCGTAGCATGAGACGTTGCAATAGCAACCGTATCGATCCCTTGTCCCGTGGGTTTCCTTGTTCATCCAAGTCTTCGGCGGATAGATGCACAGGTTCCCATGCCTCTGCGGGTGTCTTATGTTGTCCTTTGTGGATAAACATGGTCGTGCCGACACTCTCTCGGATCGCAATTCTGCCTTCAGTGCCGATGATGTCGATGCCGTATGCATTATCGTTTGTCTCTGGTTGCGCGAGGAACTGCACATCGGCATGGATGCCATTCTTGAAGCGAAACGCGGCGTGTCCACGCTCTCCAAGCACGAGTCCCGCATCCCGATCGAACGCGTGGACTTCTTGAGTGTGTTTGATGTCATCGACGGTTGACTCGCGTCCATCCATCTGCACGAGGTGCGCGTGCGTCCACTCAACGTCGCCAGCGAAAAGGCGTAACCAATCGTAGAGATGGGTGCCCATCTCCATCAACGAGTTACCCACCTTGCGTCCACCTTTGTCAGTCGCCTTCAACAACACAACATCGCCGATTTCACCTTTTTCAATCAGCGATAGAACGTGACGATTATAGGGACTGGCGCGTTTAATGTGGTTAATGGCAAACTTGACCTGATACTGGTCGCAGGTTTCGACCATTTCGTCGGCTTCAATGAGGTTGAGGGCAGTCGGTTTTTCACAGAATACATGGATACCGCGCTGTGCCGCGGCGATTGTTGGCGCGTGGTGCATCGGTGCCTGCGTTGGGACGATAACGATGTCGGGTTGTTCTTCGTCAAGCATCTTTTCGTAGTCGTCATAGATGGCTTTGACGCTGAATCGTTCGCTCCAGGCTTTTGCGCGTTCTGGATTGATTTCCGCTCCGGCGACGAGTTCACAGTTCGTCTCTAACTGCACCGCCTCGGCATGCGCTCCACCCATGCCCCCTAAGCCGATGATTGCAATACGGTAGTCGTTCATGTGTATCTCCAAGTTTGCCAAAGAGAGTGTGCTAATTTACACCTATCATAGCACATCAGAGTCAGAAGGCAAGAAAAAATTGAAGAAAGTGTTGTCGATATAGTTGAATACAGGAAAAGATCAATGCTGACCGGCAATTTCGTGAAAACGCCCAAGCGTAGGTCTGTTGGGAACGCTTTTCCCTTCACGCCATTAGAAACCCATCATCGCTCGAACGAAGGTTGTATTACTGGTCGTGCTTTCAAACAGATGCGTGGTTCTCCGATGCCCTGCGAGAATGACGATATAGAAACCGAGCCAACTGCCTCTGTTAATAGTTTGGATTTCAAAAATACGCGTTCGTAGGTCAGGGCGGTATAGGTTGGGAAGGTCAGTGTCATCTGAGAAAGTTTGTAGGTAGTTTTTGAAGTTTTTATCCCGGTTGGAAAACTTCCGGTATTGGAAGCCTCCGATGATATTCAATCTTGGTGTAAACTGATAATCGAGACGGACCCCAAGAATATCCTCCCGACTTCGACGATTGAATCGCAAGTATTCAATGGGTTCATCGTTGGTAGGAAGGAACAGTGCTGGGTTGAGTGTCTTTGGAATTTCCTCGGCACTTCGATCAAAAGCTCGGTCCCAGACGTATTTCACCATAGGTGTTAGCGTTAAATCTTCAACAATTTTGTGGACATAAGGGAGATCTGCAAGTGGTATCTCGTATTTCGCCTTCAGAATCGTGAGTTGATTACGAATGTTCCGTTCAGGGTAACGGCGTTTTTTCCAATTCGTGTCGTCATAGATTAAACCAGTGTCCGTCGGGTCGAGTGCGTTAATGCCGTGATCGGGATAGAACGGGTATACACGTCCCCTGTCGCCAATTCGGACCTGTTCAATTGGAACCATAAAGTCAACGCGTTCATCGGATTCAAAGTTCTTTGATATTGGATCGTATTCAATATCCGTGAAAAGTGCCTTCTCTTTCTCCTGTTCAAACTGTTTTTGCATGTGAATCAGAAATTTGGCTTCAAGCGTCAAGTTCCGCACCGCGGTATAGAGGCATTGGAACGTTGTTGTATTCACCCGCGCGTTGTAAAAATCAAGCTCGTCATTAATGCGAATCGGCTCCAATTCTCCAACAGGCAAGACGATTGCGTAATCCGGAATATCATCATGGACTCGGACGAACCAATTTTGGAAGTGAAAACTCCCAAAATCGGGGATGCTGCGTTTATAGGTGATATGTATGTATTTAGAGTTATTCTTCCGTCGACTTGAAACTTCGGTTTCATTTAACCAACCCACTTGAACAACAAAGTTATCGAGTAGATCGTATTTTGCTTTAAGGTGATACCCCTGACGGTCTATACCGTATTCGTATTCCGGTTCAAGGTCATCCTCAATTCGATCAACAATGCCGTTATTATTCAGATCGATACCATTGGTAAATACAGGTGGGTCGGCTTCAAAAATAAGAAAATCTTCTTGGAAGTCTAATACCCCGTTCTGGTCTCGGTCATCAGCGCGTGGAATTACGCCATCAAAGTCGGCAATGCCATCGGGCCAGTCATCGCCATCATCGTCATCCTCAATCAATGTATAATTGGCGGCATCCCATGGAATTTGTTCTGCCGGGATTCGTTCTTCCAAGGGTCTATCTCGCCTGCCGCGTTCAAGCGTGTAAATTTGACCCCGATTCGGATGTGCACCGAAATTCAGGTAGTTAGTCGTGTAGCCTGGGTCGATATGATACAAGACGGCTTCTAAGTGGAGTTTGCCAAAACGAGACTTAAGTTGGATGAACCAAGCGGTTTCTCTACCGAGTTTCCCGTTGCTATCTTCATCTGTTCCGTCACCCCCTAAAAAAGCCTCAAAACGTTCGCCCTCAGTTTCCGAGTATGTCGGGACTCCATTTGCATCTACTGGGAGTTGGCTGCCGAGATCAATAGTAACACCTGTTTCTTCCTCACCATCGGGCAGCTGAAGTGTGGTTTTAGTTCGACTAAAGCCGACTTTATCTTTCGGGATAGTGGGATACTGTTTGTATTTACCATTAATGGAGTAGTGTGCCCTGATGAAAACATTGCTGACAGTGCCTTCAAGATCAAGTCCATAGAGAGTCGCAGCACGTGCAGCACCGTAGCGGTATCTAACTTTCCGAGGTCTCCCTTCACCCCTCCATTGCGTGGGATTGTCTACAAGTTTTTTCCTGTCTTTGATGTAATCCGGGGATTGACCGTAATTCCCCGGTGCCTGAATTATGTCGCGATACGGCATCTGAATGCGGCCATCTGTTGTTTTAATCCACTCCTGTAGGTCGGGGTTTTCCTCGGCTCTATTCGCTTCGCTAAAACCGATAACGGCTATATTGTAATCGCCGGCAACAACCATATCAAATACAACAGATTTAACTGTTCGTGGATCAATGTTAATCTTCTGATCCGTCAGCATAAGATCATATTTCATTTTATTGAAACCGGTGACAATCTTCCACTTCCCGTCAACGGAATCTCGGATTTCGGAAGTACCTCCGCTATGATCAAACGGCACGAGTTCGTCAGCAAAGATATCGAATTGGTGCGTCATTTCGGGAAGAAGCTCGGGTTCAATGCCTTCCGCTATAGCGGCGGGGGGTAATTTGTGAAGTGATTGTGTAACGATAGTTATCTTCATGCGCTTAAAAGCGGCACCGACACCCTCTTGGCTATGATCGTTATGTAAATTAGGATCATAAGTACGAAGATCCGTGAATGCGCTCGTCTGATTGTCCTCAGGCGAGTCATCACGAAAAACAACGGATATTGTTTCAGGGGGTGTGTTGGCAACAGTCCCCATGAACGAGTTTATGAGGCGCTCGGGATGTTCCTTATGCAAATTGACATAAGTAAATCCGACACGGAACATTTCGCCGAAAAGTCCCTGTC
This sequence comes from Candidatus Poribacteria bacterium, assembly GCA_009839745.1. Lineage (NCBI taxonomy): Bacteria > Candidatus Poribacteria > Candidatus Poribacteria bacterium. Next base: position 6,566 of record VXPE01000016.1, on the reverse strand, counting down.
CTCGAAAACCGACGAGTCGTGCGTTTTCAATATTCCTGACACCTGACGCTGCGTTCAACCCGTTTCGGCGTCCGAGATCCTGTCCGAGTGCGCCATCTTCTGCAGCGTCTGTTATTTTAATAGGATTAGAGATACGGGAGTGGATGAAGCTAAAAAGATGGTGTTCTTGCGCAAAAGAGATGTCCCACCGGAGTCCATCGAACTCCGTTTTGTATAGAATATATTTGTTCAAAGTTGAGGAGGGTATTGTGATGGGAAACCGCATCTCCCTTGGTTGGAGACCGATTATTTTTTTCTTTTTGTTTGCTTGAGTATTCCCCAGAGCACCATCTGTGTGTGCGCGCTCAGTGAAACACTAAACGCCGACGGCACCCATGCAGGAGAAAATTCCAGTCCCGGATCTTGTGTCAATTTTCGGAGACCACCCCCTGCCGCGCGGATCAGATAGATGTCTTTGTTCGCATCTTGAACGGATACATAGGCAATCCACTGACCGTCAGGCGAGCCATCAGGTTCTTCGCAGATCTGTCCAGCATCCGTTATTTTTTTTGGATTTTCTCCATCAACGTCTACTGCGAACAGTGTCGGCACTTTCACACCGCCTAACTTCTCACTGGAAAAATAAATTTGTTTTCCGTTGGAAGCCCAAGTGGGACCTGTTGCAGAAACCTGTGTGAGTGCTCGTTGTTTTTCACCATCAGCGTTCATGACATGGATACCGCCGATGCCGTCCTGTGTGGAACGGAACGCGATCCATTCGCCATCCGGGGACCATGCCGGTGTTGAATTGTGTCCGCCCTTGTTTGTGAGTCTCTGAACCTTCTTTCCATTCACGTCCATTATGTAGATGTCAGTGTCGGCAGCATGATCGCGCGCTTGGTTGGATGCAAATGCGATCCACTTGCCATCCGGGGACCATGCTGGATCCACATCCGTTGCTCGATGGTTTGTGATCCTTCGAGATTCTTTCGTATCCATATTCATTACGTAAATTTCTGGATTTCCGTCCCTGTTTGAGACGTAGGCAAAAGCCCGACCATCTGGAGACCATGTCGGCGAGAAGTCATCTGATGGATGATTGGTTAAGTTGACGAGATTCTTACCATCTATATCTATGATGTAGATGTCAAGGTTTCCTGTGCTATCGGAGGTGAAGGAAATCTTACCGCTACCCCAAACGTTGATTATCAACAGACTACTATTGAACAACACCATCAACAGAAATAATATTCGTTTCATCAATAAACTTCCCTTGATCGAACCTAAGATTGAATCTCTACCTTTCGCTTGAGGATCGTGCCGTGCGCCCCCAACACAACTATGCCAAACCCTTCGACATACCCAACATGATATAAATCTTCACCGGTGCCGGATTCCTCAATTACCCATGTTTCTCCACGATCCTTAGTATGCAGGATGAGTCCACCTTCTCCGACAATCCAGCCTTCCATTTCGTTTACGAAAGAAACATCATAAAGGTGCGTGCTGATGCCCGTATTAACTGCAGACCACGCTAAACCGCTATCTGATGTTCGGAGAACGATCCCGTCTCTTCCGACAGTCCATCCCTTTCGTCGGTTCAGAAAAGACACACCATATAGATCATATCCTGTGTTGGTTGTCTGAAGATGCCATGTGTCCCCTTGATCGTTCGTCCAGAGGACCTTTCCCGACGACCCGACAGCCCAACCGTAGTGATCTTCTACCATCTGGATGTCCCGATAGGATGCCGAGGTTTCGTTTTCCTGATGTCTCCAGATTGTATTTCCGTCCTTGTTGTGTAGGATAACGCCTTCTTTACCGGCAGCCCATCCTTCACCGAAACCCTGAAAGTGTGCAGTATAAAGTTCACACGGTTCTTCTACGCGACGACTCCGTGGGGCATATCCAGCCATATCGGGTTCAGCCCCTTCGTCCAACATCTCCCATGTTTTGCCGCCATCGGTCGTCAATAGGTAACGCATGTCATCCGTAACGACCCAGCCGGTCTCTACGGCGGTAAAGTGAACAACACTCAAAGGGGCATCTATGGGGGATTCAACGCGCTCCCAAGTGTCGCCGCCATCTAAGGTGTGGAGCAGTGCCATCCCAGAAGCGTCTATTGTCCATCCTTCAGTAGCATTGATGAAGGAGACATTCGCGTTGTAACCCGCCATCCCGGGTTTAGTGGTCTTATTCAGAACCTGCCACGTTTTGCCACCATCGGTTGTAGATAGGAAACTCGCGTCTTGGGTGAGAATCCAACCGATTTCTGAGGAAACAAAATGCACGGCAATCAGGGGCGTATCCACGGGCGATTCAACGCTTTTCCACGTGTTGCCGCCGTCCAAGGTGCGGAGCATCGTGCTGGAATTACCGACTACCCATCCTTCGATGGCGTTAATAAAGGAAATATCCGCTGATTTTATGCCGGTATCCGCGCCCATGATTCGGAAGGGACCGTCGGTATGTAAAGTGTCCCACCCAGCATCCTTTTTCGGCAGCCCAGTTTCAATCTCATCAAAAAATCGCTTGCGTGGCGTATATTTTGATATCGAGGGAATTGTGTAGGCAAGAGCGATACCGTCTTCACCAACCGCAAATATTTTATCCTCCGTGACACTGATGTCGCTGAGATTTTTGTCCGTTCCACTGTCTTGCCGGGTCCAGGTCTTACCGCCATCCTGCGTGAGTAAGAGCGTCCCTTCGTCACCGACCGCTATTCCGACCCTAGGAGAAGCGAAAAAGATTTTGTTGAGATTCGCCTGCGTGCGAGTATACTGGGAGTTCCACGTTTTACCTCCATCAGTAGTATGAAGGATGAGTCCGTATTGTCCAGAGATCCAACCGAGTTCGGGGTCTATGAAATAGATCGAGTAGAGTTCGTTAAACGTCCCGCTCTCTTGGGGTTGCCATGTTTTCCCACCATCGACGGTGTGGAGGATTTTGCCGGGCCAACCGATCGTCCATCCCTCATTCGGTGAAACAAAGCAGAGACCTTTTAAGAGCTCAAAAATATAACCACGTTGCTCGATCCAATTTTCACCACCGTTGTTGGTATAGAAGATACCCCCCATATCCCCAACAGCCCAACCCCGCTGACTGTTTAGAAACTGGACATCGTGTAATCCGATCCAATCGTAGCCTTTTTGGACTTCCCATGTCTCTCCGTCTTTGGTGTGCAAAATGTAGCCGGAATCACCGATTGCCCACGCCTGTTCTTCGTCCACCGCGGTCACCTTATTCAAACCCACAGAAAGACCACTCTCTTGTCGTTCCCAAGAGCGTCCTTGATTTTCCGTGCGGAAAATTGCACCGCGACGTCCAACGGCCCAACCGCGTCCGCTATCTGCCATCTCCACACCCGCTAAAGGTTCGGCATTACTTTCAAAGTCGATCGTCCACGTTTTCCCACCATCGGTAGAATGCAGCATTGTGCCGTAACTACCGACTGCCCAGATATGTTTTGCGTCAGGAGAATGGACAGCCATCAGGTCGCTACGGGTGCCTGTCTCTTGAACCGTCCATGTTTTTCCACCGTCTTGTGTATGCAACACTTCACCAACTTGGGCCGCCAGCCATCCATTTTTAGTATCGGTAAAGCAGAGGTCATAGATGGCGTGGGAGGCTTCGATGCTGGGTTCCCCACGGGTCCACGTTTCTCCGCCATCTGTCGTTGAGAGCACAGTAGACGCAATTCCGACAGCCCAGCCCGTTTTCTGGTCGGCATCGAATTGTATATTAAGTAGACCGTCCTGCGGTCCTACCGATTTATAATCCCATGTTTTCCCGCCGTCTGTCGTGTGCAATGTTGTGCCGAGTTGTGCGATCAACCACCCATCGTTTTCGTTAACAAAGTGGATATCAAGGAGTGCTTCCCCAACACCGCTGGCACGAAAGTCCCACGATTCTCCGCCGTCTGCCGTATAATAGAGCGCACCCCCTTCCCCAGTTATCCAGCCGCGTTGTTCGTCCAAGAAGTGAAGGCTGATCAGACTCATGCTCCGGTCCCTGACAACCCGTTTCTGCCATTTTTTACCGCCGTTTCCTGTTCGTAAGAAAGTTCCTTCGTTTCCGACGACCCACCCTCGCTTTTCATCTATGAACTGCATCTTGTTCAGACGTGCTTCGGTGTTACTCTTCTGCGTTTCCCAATTTTTGCCACCGTCTTCTGTGTAAAGGATTGTGCCTTTCTCTCCAATGACCCAACCGTGCTTTGCATCGCGGAAGAAGACATCCCTGAATTCTACCTCCCAGTCAGCCTTTCTAACGATTTCTGCTGTGACAGGTGCGGGTTGTTGGACTGATTTTATGCCACACCCACTAAGTAATAGAAGAAAAAATATGACTATTGTAATAATACGCATGTGTTTCTCCCATCCTCGTGTTTAGGTTGTTGGGTTTCGCTATGTTCCTGTACAAATCGGACATTGAGAAACGGAATTTACCCTACAAATTGGATGGATTTTAGTCTTTTACCGCTCAACCCAACCTACGAGAATTATATCCTTATATTGAATTCACGTTATCTAACAAATCGCTAACACCTAATCCTTTAAATACTTGCTTGACGGCTGGACTCGCGCTACGGACTTCAACGCGAACATCGTCCTGTTCGGCATCTCTAAAAAAAGCCACCAATCCAGCGGCTGTAGACGGATCCAGTAAAAACACATCCATCATCTGAAGGTGGATTGCGCCTTGTCCTCGAAGCTTCAATAGAGATTGTAACGTTCCGCGGATTGTGTCTCTGAGTGTCCGGTCAAGTCTACCGAAAAGTCGAACGGAAACATCGGTGTCTTGATAACCGACCTTGAGCCAACCGTCTTGACGCGTTATCGCCGGTTTCTTCTTCCATAATAACATTTTAGCACCTCTCAGTGATTTTGCAAGTTCTAAAGACGATTTTTGGGTTGATAGAGGGAGCGATGCAGCATTCAAAATATGGGAAAGCCTATTGCATCGCTCCAAATTTTTCCAAGAGGGAAAAGAGGAAGTATAACACAAAGTACACAAGTGCTACCAAAGGCACATTGTTCAATTAGAAATGGTATTAGAAAAATTAGTTGTTCTCAGCACCTTCATCAATCCAGTCCTTGACAAGGTCTATCAAGTCATCGTCAAGAGGTCCTGCGGGTGGCATGCCACCGCCGTCAATGCGGGTAATAACGATACTCCTTTTAGCGTTTCCTGGGACGAACGTGCCGCTTTTCTCGAAGGAGTCGTACCCCGTCAGGTCGAGTCCTGCTGCGCCGCCAGCGACGTGACATCCAGCAAGCGCACAATTCTTTTCGAGAATCGGCAAAATGTCGTTCTGGAAAGAGATGCCAACATCTTCGTCTGGTTCGGCTTCAGCGACTGCCACTGGGGGCGGGGTGGTCGCCGTAGAAGGCGTTGATGCAGGTTGAACGATACTTGTTGGACTACTGGATTCTTCATCCGTATCACTGTCACCCCCGCAGCCGGGCATGTAAATGGTGATCAGTAAAAGACTCACAACCGGAATCAAGAAATAACAAGAATGTTTATTGAAAACAATCTGGGTTAAATATGCATTTCTCATAGAATTTTCTCCTTTCTGTATATACAATCATTTCTGGGTGATCACCCACTATCTGTTTTATGAGTTTTGCGGCACTCCAAAAACAGCGTCTGCCTCTTGCGCAAGAAAGTCACCAAGCTCCTTAACAAGTGGAAGAAGCTCCTCTACGTTTCCTGTCGGATTTATGGCGTATTCCAATGCCTGCCACATTGCGGCATCCTGCTCTGGATAGAACTTAGCAAACTCTTCATAGCAATAATACAGATCGCGTGTGAAAGCCTTTGAACGTGATAACACGAGGATCATACCTGCTCGTAGAAACCGCTTACAAATCCACCTACAGCCCGTCTTGATCCGTTCCGGTTCTGGATTCTTTTCTGCACCTTCGTAAATTTGATGAACGATTCTGGTGATATAGTTACGTTGGAATTGTGAATCAGCAACAACCGTCTCAAGTTTAACCAGCGGAATACGCGGAATCAGATTTTCACAAAGACTCACGTTACAGAACTCCTTGACATATCTCGCGTGTTGAAATATACTTGGCAGTAGAAGGCGTTTTTATCTTTACATCAGATCGGAGATATTCATGCGGGTTTTAATTATTGGTGGGACAGGATTGATTAGCACGGCGATTACGCGCGCTCTCATTGCGCGTGGGGATAATGTGACGCTCTACAACCGCGGACAGACGAAGGCTGATATTCCAGAACGGTATAATACCATTACGGGTGATCGGAAGGACTACGCGGCGTTTGAAGCACAGATGACAGAAGCAGGGAATTTCGACGCTGTCATTGACATGATCAGTTTTGTTCCAGCGGATATTGAGAGTGCGATCCGTGCGTTTCGTGGTAATATTGGACAATTCATTTTCTGTAGCACGGTCGATGTTTATACAAAGTGAAAGAAACTTTTTTCGCCGGGACTGACAGTGCAAGAACGTAAATGTAAGATTCAATACTTTTTTTAGGAGAGATATTTGATGGGCATCGTCTAACAATCCCAATGCTTTAGCTTTGGGTCCAGCGGGTTCGGAAGTCTA
>VXPE01000015.1 GCA_009839745.1 Candidatus Poribacteria bacterium | reverse complement strand
CTTAGAACCCCCAGCGACATACACCACAAAAAACTTGTGGGTAACAGTAAGACCTAAAGGATGGGGTCTCCAGTCCGTATTTTAGATGATTCTCAGACCAGACAAGGCACTGTTGCTTGGGTTCAGATGGGTGCAAGTTTTCCAGCACCTCTCCGCTCGGTAGCGTAAACAGATCCCTGTATCTCACCTTTTCCACACCATCCCTACAACTCATGAATTGTCGCCTCAAGCGTTTCGAGATCGACGACGGCAACCGTTGCCTTTCCCGTCGTCCAACCCCCAGTCTCACCGGGATTGAGGAGGAGTGTTTTTCCCTTTTGGATGTCTATCTGGTGGGTGTGTCCGTAGACGACGATGTCGTAATCGCCACTTTTGGCAATCGGGATGGCGAGTTCGGGATAGTGCATCACGGCGATGTTTCTGTCGCCGAGCGATACACTCGCAAGATTGGGATGTATCTCACCGATTTCCTCAAACCGTTGCGCAACGATGACACGCTCACCGTCATTGTTTCCAAAGACACCGACAACGCGGCAGTTTAGATCGGCTAACGGCGCAACAGCAAACGGAGCGATGAAATCGCCTGCATGGACGACCAAGTCTACGCCGATTTCATTGAAGAGTGCGACAGCACGTTCGACATTTGGAATGTTGTCGTGGCTGTCAGACATTACACCAATTTTCATGTTTCTAGTTTTCCTTGTGGTTCGGTCAGGTAGATTCGGTTAACAAAATTGATCGACGTATATCCGCCTGCGCCGTTGTTGCAGGCTACCGTCCTTAGGGTTAAGAAAAAGAAACGTCAAAATTTCTACACCCAATAAAAGCGGAGCGAAAACCTGCACGTAAGCGTAGCGGAGCACAGAGCGAAAACCCAATAATTAAAAGGATTCTGCGAATGGACGAGCATGTCCGACTTCGGGAGTCCTGCTTCTTGTGCTTCCACCAAGACAATCGGTGTGAGGCCTCTACCGAATAATCCTCGGTCAACGGCTTCATATCCTGCTCCAAACATTCCCAGACTCGCGAGGAGTGCCCCCTTGCCTATTTTGGCAAGAAAATCCCGTCTTGAGTCAGTAACAGTTTTAAGCTCACCTGTAGAATTGGATTTGTACAGTGTTTTTTCCATGATTGTGGTCTGTTTTTTTATTTTTACAAAGCACTGCCAAAAAAATCAGGTAACCGACTCAAACAATCCTACATTGGGTTCACCGCGATAGAGGACCACGCGATACTGCAACTTCAAGGTTTCATCGGAGGCAAGATGGAGCGGCTCGTAGTAAACGAGTGAAGGATGGATTAAACAGTAATTCTCTCGGTTGCGTACCCACCACGTCGTCGGATACCGAGGATTATCGGGATGATCGACGATAGCAACCCCATAAGTTCCGTCGTCAGTGGGATGTTGCGAAGTGAAACTGCACCAACGGCTCTGTTCGCCGAAGATGTCCGTCGGTTCAGTGCGTCCATCGGCATCCAACAGGTGCCCCGGTGTGATGATATTGTCAAATCGGATCGCCATACCGCTGTAGAATCTGCCGTCTGCTCCGGGTTCACCGCGTCGCAGATCCAAAACGACCTCTCGCTCGTTCGGACGCAACGTCAATGACACGGAAATCTGCATCGTATCCGCTGTCGGTGGATGAACGGTTATCTCTCGTTCCTCGGTTAGATGCGTCGTGCCTTGCCAATCTATCCATGCGTTTTCCGTCGTTAAACTCGCGCTGTCGGCATCTGCACTTTGTGAAACAATCCGCTGATGGACAATTTTACCGAAGCCCATTGGATCGCTACCGGGTGCAGGTTGTTCCCAAAAATTGACTTCGTTCACCTTTTTCCACGCGACCCATAGACCTTGATGGTGGACATGGTCACCGGGTTCATTCATCGTGAGGGGTGGGGCACCGGGTAGATTTAGGGGGTGGCAAAAGGGACGGTTGCCGTCTTCAGGAAAATGGTAACCCAAGACCTTTTGTCCGTCCCAAGCAATAGTTAAACTGTGTTGTGTTTGTGAGAATGAGAACATATTTTTATCCGTAATATTGTTGGTTTCATAACCGATTCAAATTCATTGGTTCGGCTTTTCCTTCGGCGATTTCCTGTTTTGCCTGACGAGCAGCTGCGACGAGTTGCTCTTGCGTCCTGTTGAAGGAAACTTCCCAACGAAGTTCATCCTCTAACTCAGCAATATACTCACGCAAATGCTCTACAATTTGATTTTGCAAGGCTTCAGGCAGCGTCTCCATCATTTGGGTAATTGTAGCAATAGCATTAGAAGCCATCCTTAGGATCCTCCCAGTCCTAATTAAGGTAAGGGTTCACGACTTCGCGTTCAATCGCCAAGCCTTCCCATTCGTCGTCTCCGGGTCCGTCGTAGATGAGGGTATGGGGTCCAGCGAAACCGGCTTTCTGAGCGAGATCAAGGCATTGGACGTAATCTTCCTTGTCCATCTCACGCGGTGCTGCGAAATGTGCTTTGGTATGACACGATTCTGCCCACGCGGCGATCGCGGCGAGATCTTTATACTTTGTATCACCACGCCAGTTCCCGAAATCAAGACAGAGTCCCACCTTACCGTCCAACCTGCTTAAGATTGTGTTGACGTTTTCGGGCGTAGAGAGGATAGAGAACCAGTTCTCGCTCATCAAACGAATACCCGCGGTGTCCGCCCGTTCGGTGAGTTGCGCGAGGACATCTCGACTCTGTGCCACGGTTTCTGGGGATGGATCGGCTTTACCGCCAATGACGCGTGCACACGTCGCACCGAGTTCGCCAGCAATATCGATCCATTTCTCAATCCATGCGATGTCGCGTGCTGCGTCAGAGGGATGGGTGATGTCGCCATCGTCAATCAGTAGAGAGAAAAGCTCAACGTCCGCAGCTGCGAGGGCAGCACGAAGTTCAGCAAGATAGGTTTTCTCGACAGAGGGCAGATGGAAATGGCAAATCTCCAAGGTGTTAATGCCGAATTCGGCGACACGTGCGGGTAATTCCAAGAGTGGAATAGGTCCCTTGTTATGGGTTTCAATTGGGATTTGCATGCCGTGCGCGGGTCCGGTGAATCCGGGTTTTCCGAGTTGTCGATGCAAACTCCATGTTGAGACTGAAAGTCGAGGTGCTGACATAATTAATTTCTCCAAAGTTTGCGATAAAGCTTTGAAATTTTTCAACCTTTTTTCAAAATAACAATTCGATTGCTGTTTGTGCCCTTCTTATTATTGGAGACCCCCCAGCAATTCGCTGTTTTCGTGAAATGTTGCGCGTTAATCATGAGCATTTCAGGGACAAGTCCCACGTCAAGCGATGCTTTGACAACGGCATTTTCTAAAAAGACCGTTCCATTACGAACCTCTCCAACTTCAAAAGCTATCCGTCCACCACGTTTCAAAACCCTATAGAGCTCTGCTAAGACGTCTGTCATCCGAGCGACCCAATCCTCCAGCGATTTCAGTTGCCAAATTTTGCCTTGTTCGATCTTTATACCACAAAACCACATCCGTAACCAGTTGTCTTGCATATAGTCAATCGTATCAAGGAAGGGTGGTGAAGTGACAACCAAGTCAACCGATGCATCTACTATTTGGGGAGTATTATCGGCGGATTCGGTCAGAAGTATAGCGTCATCCCCCCGAAAACAGTCTGGCAGGCTGTGCCGCAATAATTGCTTAGATTTTCGAAGTATGAGTTCCTTCGTGTTCCGATATTCGGGGACCTGATTCCGTTTCTCATTGATTTTCCGCTGTGCCACAATTGAGGTCGCTAGATTCGGAGGAAGGGTGAAAACCGAAAAAAAACCGGTAGAATGCCCTGTCAAACGGCTACAGGCGACCATTTGCAACCATGCATCCACAGAGTCAAAGCGTTCCTGTTGGAAATACGTCCGCCAGCCGTAAATCTCTCGGAGTGTATCTTCGTGAAAAAATACGAGTAACTCTGTGTCGACTTCTGCATCAGTGGAGAGATGAATGTCGTGTAATCGCGCTTCGATCTGTTCCAATGTCGGGGGGTTCAGACGCGGTGCGGTGAGAATTTGCGCCAAGGGATTAATATCATTGCCGAAGACACGATGCCCGTGCAGTTGTGCTTCTATCAGTGTTGTCCCACGCCCCATAAACGGATCGTAAACGACAGCCTCTGTTTTGCAGAACTCCTTGACGAAATATTCGGGTAACTGCGGTTTGTAACACGCTCGATAGGACACTTCGTGCAGGGAATGTCCAGCGCGCTGTTTTGATGTCCAAAATTCGTCTACACGGGTAGGGAGGTGAACTGTGTAATCGCTGGGTCTATTGAAATCAACAGCTAACTGCATTGCCATAAAGATATTCCCTTTCGCAAGAAAATCGTGGACTAAAATGTTTTACTGTAGTGATCTCCATCTGCTAAGATCTTGTGGCTCACAGAAACTTCAAGCCTGACATTCACAGCCGTTGTCGGTTCAAGAAAATCTAACCGAATTGTGTTAATTGTAACGAAATCCTCGTCGTCTTGCTTGGAATAAAGCACCGTTAAAAGAAGGTGGTAAATAGGCGCAGAGAATTGGGCGCGGAGCTTCTTGGATGAAGAAACTAGCACACGTCGGTTGGAATCCTTTTCGTTCCAATCACCCGTCGCTTTCATTTCCAGTGGCATTTGAAGCCTCGGCGTATCCTGAATCAGTATTTGATCCGGGTAACCGCTACCACGACATTTAGAAATTGAAAAATCCAAGAGACTGCTATTAAGTTTGGGAACGGTATATTTCTCTATTTCATTTCCAATTTTTTGGTTTGAGGCTCCAGGGGATACAGAACAAACAGAACCTTTCACTGAAGATTCCGAAACAGCGTTTTCAAATGCAGATACGATTGTATTACGTAATTCTTGTGGCCATTGATGAATAAGCTCATGCTCTTGTTGACCCGCCTCTGAAATAGTATTTTCGGATACTGGTGCAACTGCCTCACGCAATTCCTGAGACCACTGCTGCCCAAGCTGATCGGACTGTTGTTCTTCCCAATTTAGCAAATCTCTGAAAAAATCTCTGAGGCTTGCCATAAAATTCCCTCCAAACTCGGTATCTTCTCACTCCAGTCCTTACATATTATCAGAGCAGTCAATTACAGGTTCTGGCAAATCCACGCGACGACTTTTTCCACCATAACTGCGGTCCCATCCTCAGAAAAGACGTGGTCCACGCCCGGCAGTTCGAGGAGTTCTGTATCTTCGTTTGCGTGCTGTAGGATGTCGTGGCTATCTTCAGGTGGAACGATATCGTCCTCAGTGCCGTGAACCAACAGCCATGGAACCGAAAATTTACTCGCGTTTTTTGCGACACTGTCTATCGTTGCCATATCATCTACATAGGCTTGTGAGAGCGGACAGTCGGGTTCATCCCACATAAAGCCCGCATCGGGTGTGGCATCACCGAATTCACGTTCTGCAAACGCTTTCGTGTGCACCATCCCCGCAAGTGAAACCAACAGTTGGATGCGTTTATCGGTGGAAGTACGCAGGACACCCACCGCACCCCCCATGCTGTGCCCGACGTAGCAGACATTGTACCCATCAAGTGCGTCAATGACGCTTCCGAGGTCTGCCACCTCTTTTGTAATAGTGGAATCCGTAAAGGCACCCTCCGATTCACCGTTACCGGAGAAGGAGAAACGCAGCGCAGAGATGCCAGCATCCGCGAGTCCCTCTGCCAAAGCGATGAGTGCAGGTCTGTCCTTGTTGCCGGTGACGCCGTGTCCAATCACCACAATTCTGTCGCCTTCACCTTCGTGGAAGGTATAATCAAGGCGTTCACCGTGTTCGTTTCTAATTTCCTTTTTTCTAATTTTCCTTGCGGTTCGATCAGGCAACTTGTATAAACGACGCGCCTTTTCGTAAATCCGCCCTCCATTTCATTACGGGCTACGCGTTGGTCAACCCTCGCTGGCAAGGTTTTATGGATAGAGCGATACCAAAAGGATCGCCCTATCCAGTCCGGTCAATCTCACAGATATTTAGTGTCCGTTGCTTTTTAAGGCTTGGACAACCTTCTCTGGCTTGATCGGTAATTCGGTAACCCGCACACCGATAGCATCTTTGACGGCGTTTGCCATCGTTGCCAATGTTGGCGTGATAGGAGGTTCACCAACACCCTTGGCGCCATAGGGACCATTGGGTGCGGGCACTTCAACAATGACAGACTCGACCGTCGGGAGGTCTGCTGAGGTTGGGACGCGGTAATCGACAAAGCCGGGATTAACGTTACCGTTTTCGCCGTACTGCATCTCTTCCATCATTGCCCACGCGTAACCTTGGACTGTGCCCCCTTCGATTTGCCCTTCAACAGCCATCGGGTTAATGGCGTAGCCGACATCTTGCGAAGCGACGAGTTTGAGGACTCTCGTTCTGCCGGTGTCCGGGTCTACTTCGACTTTCGCAATCTGCGCTGCGAGCGCGGGTGTGCTGGGTTGTCGAGCGAAGGAACCTTTTCCAACGATAGGTCCCCCGGTTGTGGACAAGCTATACGCCGCAAGCTCACCTAACGAAATGGATTTCGGCGGATCTGCGGAGACAACATGGACAGCGCCCTCTTTGAGTTCAAGGTTGTCTACATTCATATTGAGTCGCTCTGAGGCGAGTTCAAGAATCCGTTGGTGAGCGTCTTCCGCTGCCAACTTTGCAGTGTTACCCATTGTGAAGGTGACAACACTTCCACCGGAACCGGTAGAATACGGGGCGGAATCTGTATCACCGCGTCGAATCGTGACACTTTCATACGGCACTGTCAGGATCTCGGCAATAATTTGTGAAATCACGGTATCCGTTCCAGTGATGTCCATAGATCCATGGAAGATACGGACACTCCCGTCTTCATGGACAGACACATAAACGCCTCCGGGTCCACAACCGTTTGTCCAATCACCAACAGCGACGCCCCACCCTTGGTTCTCCTCGGCTTCCCGACCCCACCAGCCAGCGGCATCCGCGACGGCTTCCAAAGTCTCTTTGTAACCCACTTTGGGTTCGTTTGCCCCTGCGGGGACAGGATCACCTTCCTCGCGCATGTTCATCAGACGGAATTTAACGGGATCCATGCCGATACGTTCAGCGATTTCGTCGAGTTGGGATTCACCTGCGAAAATCGCTTGTGGGGCACCGGGTGCCCTGTAAGCAGCAGTCCCAGATTTGTTGGTGTGAACCCCATAAGCGTCTACCTTGAGATTCGGGATTTTGTAGACCCCGCGCACTCGAATCGTGCTACCGATAGATGCGCCGGAGACGGAACCGGAATCCCAAAAAGCGAGTGCTTCCCGTGCCAGGATATGCCCCTCGTTCGTCGCACCTGTCTTGATTTTAATAACACATCCGGGTGCCGGTCTACCATCAATGAATTCCTCTTCACGCGTCATCTGGACACGGACGGGACGCCCCGTTTTCTGTGAAAGTAGCACGGCGGGAATATGTGTAATAATAACCCCAAAACGTCCACCAAAACCACCGCCCATTGTTGTGCCGATGACATTAATTTGCGTCAATGGGATACCGAGTGTCCCAGCGATACCGGAACGGATAGCGAATGGACCTTGCGTGGATGCCCAGACAGTGATTTTGCCGGATGAGTCTGCGCTGGCGACGGAGACGTGCGGTTCCATGTAAGTTTGGTGGACCCGCGGAATCACATAGGTATCTTCAACGACGATATCAGATTCAGCAAACCCTTTCTCAACATCACCCGCTTCGGAGTGGCTTTCGGCAGAGATGTTGTAGTAAACTTCATCAGGATATTCCTCTAACGCTGCCTCAAGTCTGCTGATTTCGTCGCTGTGATCGTTCTCTTTATCGCGAGAGAGTCTCCGGATCTGTGTGCTGATTCCCCGTCGATTGGGACCATCCTTTGTCGCGTCACCGTGCAAGCGGGGTGCTGATGGCTGAATCGATTCCATAACATCTTGCACAACCGGTAGCACTTCGTATTCGATTTTAACGAGTTCAGCGGCTTCCTCAGCAACATCGGGATCGGTTGCCGCAACCGCAGCAAGCGGTTCACCCAAGTAAAGCACTTTGTCAGTCGCGAAAACTCTCCGACCGCTCGGCACGTCGTCTTGCGTAACAATCGCCCTGACACCGGGAAGTTTTTCGGCTTCGCTGGTGTCGATGCTGCGTATGTTGGCATGGGCATGTTTACTGCGGACGATTTTGCCGTAGAGCATACCGGGTGGATGCACATCTGCCCCGTATTGGGCAGCACCGGTTACCTTTTCAACAGCATCAACGCGTGCCACCTTTTGTCCGACAACAGTATATTCTGACATTTCATTCTCCCTTCGTAGTAGTTTTCAGTTTTCAGTGGTCAGTTACCGTTTCGTGGCAGTAACAAGGTTATCCCCGCCAGAAGGGGTATCTTAACTGAGAACCGATAACCGATAACTGATGACCGATAACTTTTATGCAGATGTTCGAACTTCTTCCGCTGCTTTCAGAACTGCTTCAAGAATCTTTGTGTATCCGGTGCAACGGCAGATATTCCCGCCGAGTGCATACCTGAATTCTTCTTCGGACCTCTCCGGATTTTCGTCTAAGAGTGCCTTCGCTGCCATGATGAAACCGGGGGTACAGAAACCACACTGATAGCCGCCTGTGTTAATAAACGCCTGTTGGACAGGATGAAGTTCACCGTCACTGGCTAAACCTTCGATAGTGGTAATCTCTTTTTCAGAAACGGTGACACCGAGCACCATGCAGGATGTGACGGCTTTACCATCAACAATAACGGTGCAGGCACCACAGTCGCCTGTACTACATCCCTCTTTGGTTCCCGTCAAACCGATCGTATCGCGAAGCACAGCCAATAGGGTTTTGCGTGGCTCAATGAGTAAATCGTATTCGTCCCCGTTAACCTTTAGACTGACAGGATGTTTTGCCATATCTTTTCTCCTTTTTTAATTTTACCTTGCGGTTAAACAACATGGACTAAGACTGTAATATTATCTTCCCGGGAGTCGCCTGTGCCGTTGTTGCAGGCTCCTGATTCCCAATTGCTAACCGCTAATTCGATTTATGCCCTCGCGACCGCCTCTTGTAAGGTTCGCCTCGTAAGAACATCGACCATTTCTTTGCGATGTTCCGCGGAGCATCGTAGATCGGATATCGGACTGGCGGCAGCCGCCGCGGCTGCACCAGCTTGTTGCAGAAGTTCCGCTGTCAGTTCGTTTCCTCTTAAAAGATTCTCTGCCGCCGTCGCACGAATCGGCGTAGGCGCGACAGCTGCGAGACCGATTCGGGCATCTGTGATCGTCCCGTTATCCAGATTAACAGCGGCGGCAACCCCGATGAACGCCAGATCCATCACTTCACGGATTTTATGCTTGATGTAGTGGGAACCAGACGCTGGGCTCGGTAAACGGAAACGTGTGATAATCTCCCCGGGTGCTAAGACAGTTTGTCCCGGACCCGTGAAAAGCTCGTCAATTGCCACACTCCGCTCGCCATCCGCACTTGCGATGTCAACCTGTGCATCAGCGACCAGCAAACCGGCAACGGTATCTGCAGCAGGAGACGCGTGTGCAATATTTCCACCGATAGTTGCGAGGTTACGGATCTGGATAGAACCGATTTCCGAGGCACCTTCTGCCAGCGCGGTGTGGTGATTCTGAATATCTGCCGATAATTCGACCTCCCGCACCTTCGTCATCGCACCGATGTTAATACCGTCGCCCTCAGTCGTAATGCCGTCCAATCCCGGAATTTTCTGCAAACTAATCACAGACTGCGGCGTTTCGGTGAGTGCCTTCATACCGATGACGAGGTCTGTTCCACCCGCAAGGAGCTGCGCGTGCTCCTGAGCGAATAGCCGCGATGCCTCCGCGAGGGTGGTCGGTTCAAAAAACTCAAAACCTTTCAAATTTAATCCTCCATTTTTAATTATTCCTTACGGTTCGATTTTTTAATTATTCCTTGCGGTTCGATGAAGTGGGTTTGGGCATGAATGCCTCTCTCCGTATATCCGTCCTCCACTACGCTACGGACTACGCTTGATAAACTAACAAAGAAAAGTTGACGATATGTATATGTTCCCTGACACCCAAGGACACCCTTTATTTAAAGGATATCCGATTGAAGGGTACTTTGTCAACCTTAAATTCGCTGAATGTGTCCCTATGGAATGTGCCAACCCGGTATCGGTTCTGCGCGGAGTCCTTCCAATTCATAAAGTTCTTCTACGCTGACCTCGCGACCGAGTTTCGCAGATAAGAGCGCGCCACTCATAATCTCTGTAACCTTCAGACCGACATCCCCATTACTGACAGGTTGGGCATCACTGTTACAGGCATCAAGGAAATCACGGAACTTATCGGGGAAGGCCCCATCTGTTAACTCCAACGGCGTTTCGACAAGATTGCCCTGATAACGTCTGCGATTGCCCTGATCATCGGTATCCCACTCCCCCTTTTCAAGGAAGAGCGTATCGTTGCTAAACGAACCTTTAGAGCCGAAAATGAAGATGCCTTGTGGTTGACCCGCCATATTGCTCGACCAGCCGTTTTCATACGTGAACGACATTCCATTCGTAAATCGGACAAACACCGAGGCGTGTTCCTCGACATCATTGATCTCTTCGCCTGTGTATTCGGGGAGCATCCCACGATAGGCGATACCGCTAATTGTGGCGGGCTGCGGTGAACCGAGGAGATAGAGAGAACGATTGATGAGATAGACACCTGTGTCATATATGGTGCCGCCACCGCTGTAAACGGAATGGAGGAACCATTTACCGTAACCGAACATATCCACATTCGGTCTGCCACGGACACGGTAGCTGGTGAGTCTGCCGTAATAGACATCACCGAGTTTCCCAGAGGTGACATAGTCCCGAATGGCGTAACTTGTCGGATCCAGGCATGTGCCACCGCTCTGGTATGCGAGTTTAACGCCAGCGGCATCACAGGCATCCCGCATATTCCGTGCCTCTGTTGCTGTCCGCGCCATCGGCTTTTCGCAGAAGACGTGCTTTCCGGCTTGTGCTGCTGCGACTGTAGCGGGTTCATGGACAAACGGCGGTAGGGCAAGACTGACAGCGTCTAAATCACACTCCCTTAACATTTCGTTGTAATCGCTAAAGATTTTGACACCGTTATTCGCGTATTCTGACCAGCGTGCAGCGTCTGTGTTGAATTGCTCGCGTGCTTCCGCTGTATCCGCCTTTTCTGCGTCGGCTTTTGCGACTTCGGCGCGCGAGGCTGCCCCGGAAAGGACTTCCGCATGTCGCCGTTTCACATTCGCTTCCACCGTATCGCAAACAGCAACGATTTCGGCGTGCTGTGGATGGTCAAGATATCCGTTGACATGCGAACCGGCTACCATACCGCATCCAATAATCCCGATTTTAATCCGTTTTGACATTATAATACTCCTTGATAGCAAGACTCTCGACAGCAAGCCTTTGTTTGCGTGCTGAGTACACGAAATCTGCCACTTTCCAACGTAAGGGATTAACAACGATTACGAAATTGTGTCTACAGTGAACCCGATGGCGAACTTCCAGCCCCTACTTTGACGTGTGTATCCGCTAACTGCGTTTCCACGTGCGCAATGCACTCCTGCAGGTTCTGAAACGGAGAACTCGGATAGGATTCAATGCTAAAATTCAGGTCGTTCTCACCGAAAGTTACCATATCCACGCCGGGTTTAGCGAATTTGCTGACGTTAATCACAGCATCAACAGATTCGATCTGTAAGATGAGAATACCGGTGTTGTTCCACCACTCGGCGTATTCAAGGCGGTCCAAGCCCTGTTTTATGCCGTAAGCACCGCTGGGCCCCCAACTCCGTTTTCCCATCTGAGGATAGTAGAAGAAATCAATTGCTTCGTCCACCGTTTCAACGCTCTCGACCTGTGGTACAACAATAGCAAGGGGACCCAAATCCAATAGATTCCCTATGAGATACGCGTTGCGCGTATGTTTGATACGCAGTTGGACGCCGACATCGAATTCGCTCGCCATCGCACAATATTCGACGAGTTCGTCTTCATTTGCGGGTCCATGTTGATGGTCAACACTGACTAAATCGTAGTTGCCTTGACCGAGAACGGCTTCCATCTCGTCGCGGGTGCAACCGAACGGGACACCAGATGCGATGTGAATCGCTTCTTTATTATGGATGCGTTGTTTTAAAGACACTGGGATGATCTCCTTGGGACTCAACTAAATTGTGATGTCCATTATAGGGGTTTTGAGATTTTTGTCAATTGCTTTTTGAGAATGGAAACAGGTCCAAGAAATACCGTTGCCTACAACTTCGGTTCCGCTGCATAACTGTTTAACTTGTTATACAAAGAACTCAGGCTAATGCCCAAAGCCTTCGCAGTCTTTGTCCGATTTCCATCAAAACGGACTAACGTTTGCAGAATCCAGAACTTTTCGACTTCCTTCAACGTCAATCCGAGAGGGAGGTCTATTATGTCTTGCGTCCAAAGGGCGGGGATTTCTACTGCTGAATGCCCCCCTTCTCTGTTGAAGTTTTGAATTTCCATAGGGAGATGCTTCGGCAGGATAGCATCTGTTTTGCCAAAAAGGCAGACGTAAAAAATAGTGTTTTCTAATTCGCGTATATTCCCAGGCCAGGGATAGCTGTAGAGAAGTTTTAGGGTACTGGATGCTATCTTCACCGGTGAAGGACTTCGGTCCTGAGCATGCTTTTGCAGAAAGTGCTCTGTTAAGAGACGGATATCTTCTCGCCGTCCTCGCAAGGGTGGCAGCGAGAGAGAAACGATCTTCAACCGATAATAGAGGTCTTCGCGGAAAGTGCCCTCTTTAACGGCGTGCTGCAGGTCCCGGTTGGTCGCCGCGACGACTCGAAAATCTACGGAAATCGGCTTCGTGCCGCCGATGCGTTGAATCTTCCGATCCTGAAGTGTCCGTAGTAACTTCGGCTGGAGAGCGAGCGGCATCTCCCCTATTTCATCAAGGAAGATCGTGCTCCGGCGCGCCCTTTCAAACTGACCGATGTGTTGCTCCGTGGCCCCGGTGAACGCTCCTTTTTCATGTCCAAAGAGTTCACTCTCCAATAAATTTTCCGGTATCGCCGCGCAGTTAACGACGACCATCTCCTTTGCTGAACGCGGGCTGTTTTGGTGTATGGCGTGCGCGATCAACTCTTTACCGGTTCCGGTTTCCCCTTGAATCAGCACCGTCGCATTCGTATCCGCAACAACTTCTACTTTTTCAAGGACTTCAATGATCTGTGGACTCTCGCCGAGGATAGCCGTATACTCCCCGTGTAAGCCGTCCCGAGCCCGACCGTTTCGGGTTCCAGTCGCTTCCGTACCCCGATACCTTGAATCTACTGCATTTTCTGTCGTGCTGTTTTTCATGGCATTTCTCCTCTCTAATTTTAGTCGTGTCTGATTTTGTTGATTCTAACACATGCTTAGAATATGTCAAGCGGAATATGGCGCGTATCAAGGTTTAATGTGACGGATATTCCAAAATTTAGAGGGAAACCCTCCAAAATTTAGAAAATTTCCAAATTTTGGAATATTGATAAATGCCTTGATCCCTGTAACAACGTGGATTTTTAAATTGGCACGATAATTGCTATTATTGCTATCATGGAAGGTGCCCCGAAGATGGTAGGAACACCCTTCGGCGCGGTGCATCTGCCATAACGGGTCTATGACAGTGCTAACACATTGTAGCATAAATTTTGTTGTGTGAAACATTGACATTAGCACCTTATACAACGTGAGTTTGAAAAAGATTGAACAGTGCTGGTATCTTGTAAACGGAGGCTGGATTTCGCGTATTTACCCCTACCCCCCGCAAGCGGTGGGGAAATGCTATGAGGGGTGCTTTCCTGCTAATTATCAAACTCACGTTATACAGGAACAAGAGGATTGCCGAGAACATCAAAGTTCTCCGTTTTGCGTTTCCAAAGCAACCCACGATAAAAATAGGAGAAAACTCTTATGAAAAAGTCCTTGTCTCGAATCATTGCTATTGTCTGTGTCCTCATCGTCGGGGGTATCGGGCTATTTTCACTTACGTTCAGAACACAAGCGCACCCCAAACGCCTAGACTACCGGCATACAACGTATAATTGTTATGCAATCAATGGTGAATGGGCAGAGTTTTGTATGAGTTACTCAGACTCGGGGTCCCGGGCGGTGTGGCCGTGGGCTGGTCACCAAAACGAGGATGGGCCGCACCAACCTCACGATGTCGAGTCAAATACCCATTCTTATGACACAGAAAACTACAGTCGCTCAAGTTGTAATGACTGCTAAGTGTGTTTGATTTTTACCTGATGCAGGAGACAGAGGGCTCCTGCATCATATTTCATTCAGAGGAGAAGTCCGATGAAAAAAATATGGATAGGTGCTATTCTCTCTGTCGCTTTTGTTTGCAGCGTTTTGGTCTACACGTCGTGGGAGAACCGAAGGTTTGTGGACTCCTTGCCCACCCCGCCAAAAGTTGAATCCGTTTTTGAGACAGTTACGCATTTTCATGAGGGCGATCATCAGGAAAGGTATCCGCCTTCTCATGATATTCCGATACCGGCAACACCCTCAGATACTGTTGTTTTACCCCTTGCTGAAGAAAACACATCTACGGTCCCGACGTCTGAAGGACCCACCCGGCGAGTTGATGACGAGAGGCAAACCGAGTCTGTCGAACAAAGTCCCGCGGCGTGGCAAAACGATGACGAACATCAACCGACCCGTCCTCCGTTTGCAAAGAAAATCACGCGGATTGAGGATATGGATCCAGATGAATTGGTAGATATAACCCAAGTTGCTATTGTTCTCCAAAGAGTTGTTTAATGCTTGTAGCGATGAT
>VXPE01000014.1:2591-13618 GCA_009839745.1 Candidatus Poribacteria bacterium | reverse complement strand
CAACGATTTACCCGTGCTTTTCTAAAGACTAAACTTTTATCAAACTCACGTTAGAGTAGACTCGGTGCGGTTGGAAACCGCACCGACCGCGATTACGGAATTTAGCCGTGTGTATGCCGCTGCCGATACACTTGCCCGCTTTTGACAACGACAACGGGTTCCAATACCTGTTTACTGACTCTCACCTGATCGTTGGCATCTACCAACTGGAATTCACCTTCGCGCAGTTCAAAAATCACCGCATCTCCCCACGCATCAACAGCCAATGTTCCAACCTGCCCCGGCATCAAGATGGTATCTGCGGGAATACTCGTGACCTTCGCCAAGGCATCGTCAAGCGACATACCGAGATGCAGGAATTTGTTGACGACATTGACGAGGTCATAGACGGGACCCTCGACGTTATAGATGTGCAGGTCGGACGAGATGGTCGTGGGTTCAACGCCTTGCGCCATCGCTTTCTGAACGATGTCCCAACTGAAAGAGCCTGCTCCGTGTCCGACATCGAAGATGACACCGCGCTCGATCGCAGCATGGACAGCGTCCCGAATCCTACCGTTTTCGTCCAAGATACCGCACGCCATATCGTGGAAGCAGTGCGTTAGAATATCCCGCTCCGCCATCAGTGCCAATATATCGTCTATGGACTCACACCAGGCGTCTTGTGGATGCACCATTAGCGGTAACCCTGCGGCATCGGCGGCTTCGCGCGCCTTGTGCAACGGCAACATTTTCGCTCTGGCACCGACGATCGTCTCCCGCGTTAAACGGACCTTGACCCCCAGAATAATATCGCGGTGCTGCTCTATCATCCGACACGCTTTTCCGACATCGGCATAGTCAGGGTTTTCCAATTCTCCGATTTCTTGTGTGAGCATACCCTGTGAAGAGATGTTCAACTGTGCAAGGATGCGCGTGTCGCTCACGTCAATGACGTATTTACGGAAACCGGGAAATGTGTCTGCTCCCGCTGAACCCGCATCGACGACTGTCGTTGCCCCGCGTGCCAAGCACGTAGGATCGGGTTCAATCCCGAAATGGCTTACACCGTAGAAGACATGCACGTGTAGGTCGATTAAGCCGGGTGTGACGAAACACCCTTCGGCATCTAATACCTCCCGCGCTTCAGATGTGGGTATATCGTCGCTGATTGCCGAGACGCGTCCATTCGAGAATGCGACATCTTTACGCGCATGGATACCCTGTGCGGGATCAATGACGGTTCCGTTTTTAATGATGAGTTCGTGGTTCATAAGTTTAGAATGTGCTTTCACGATTTGTAATCGGACACCACCGCGCCATCAGCAAGTAATCAAACAGTGCGGATTCCGCTTCTGGTGTGTCGATGCGTTTCAGTGCCAAGACGGCGTTGTCTCGGACGTATCGGTTTTCGTCGCTGAGGACATTTGATAGCACTGGAATGGCATCGCTTGCGGCGGGTCCAATTTGTGCCAATGCTAATGCGGCTTCAAAGCGTGCTTGTCCGTCGTCATCGCTTGCGAGCATATCGCTCAGGACAGGCACAGCGGACGCTGCAATGGGTCCTAAGCCGCCGAAGGCTTCCGCGAGATAGCGACGCACCTCAACGCATGCGTCTTTTGTGCGTTCCATCAATGCCGGAATGGCAGCCACTGCAGGCGTGCCTATTTGCGCCAAGGCGTAGGTGGCTTCAACGCGAACGGCATCCTCAGGGTGTTGCAATGCTTCGCTCAAGGCAGAGACAGCGGGTTCACCAACGGCAGCGAGTGCATACGCCGCCATCCGCCTCATGATCAGGTCCTCAACACCGAGCGTCTCAATCAGTTGGGACACAGCGGATTCACCGATCGCTCCGAGTGCGTATGCTGCGTTCAAACGGACGGGTTCATACGTGTCGCGTAGTGCCTCGATGAGGCGCGGAATTGCTTCTGCCCCCGATTCACCTAACGTCCCCAAGTCATCAACGGCGCGAGACC
Source organism: Candidatus Poribacteria bacterium (assembly GCA_009839745.1). NCBI lineage: Bacteria > Candidatus Poribacteria > Candidatus Poribacteria bacterium. The sequence goes on along the minus strand of VXPE01000014.1, from coordinate 11,663 downwards.
GGACAGCGGCATCTTCATCGTCCAATGCCGTGATGTGTTTCGTTAGGTTTCCATTCGCTGGCTGCGTTGAATGCCCATTCGACTCACCTGCCATCCAATTCCAGACGTGCCGCCACGTCCCTTGATGTGTAGGGGTGGCTGAATTAACATCTGTTTGTTTCCAGTGCGGATCTGTTACATTCCATTCTGGTGCCTGTGGCGCGTCCATCCGAATGAATTGGAACTTCATCATATAACGGGTCTTGTCCGTCAGATTTGCCATTGCGCGATGCCAGAGATCGAAGTGAATAATCGTTAGGGTACCCGCTTCGCCACTGAGTGCCAATTCACCCTCGTTATCCTTAGTGATACGCGTATCATAGTACTGCGTCCCCGGTAAGACTGCCGAGGGTCCGATTTCAAGTGGTGAGTCTTGTGGATAGTAGAACGCCATTGCCCAGCGTGGACAGTGGTGCCGGACTTTGTGATACCCCCAGTAACTATCCTTATGGAATCCCTGTCCATCGCTGTGCGGACGGTTCTGATGCGGGTGCCGATGGGAATGCATGGCGTAATTCTCGCCCAGAAGACTCGTAAACGCGCCGCGAACAGCGGGTTCCTCGAAGACGGCTTGCAATTCGGGGACGCGGGGCAAGATATTATTCCCCAAGTTTCCTTCTTTTCCTGTGAGTTCCTGCGTCTTGCGATAGATCGTTTCGTGGAAACTGCGTGGCAGATCGGTTTTTACGGTGAGATACCCGTTCACGATAAAATCCCGCATCTGCGCATCGGTCAGTTTATGGCTTTCTTTTACTTGTGAATGTGTTTGCATGGTCAAACTCCCTTTTAAGGGTTATCAAGTGTCAGGGGTCAGTAGTCAGGATTCAGAGATCCAAACGCTCCTACCTTATTCTACTTGAGACGCGTTTATTTGTCATGTCTTTTATAGTAAAACCTAAAAATGGATAGACACTTTCGTCCTGGGCCCGATAGGTGCGGTTTCATGAAGTTTAAGAAAATATTTCGGTAACTGACGGGAGCCCCTAAATGGTTTCTCTACTACAAACGGGAGACCGGTTCGTAGTCGTGCGATTCATCGCACGTTCAAAAGCACGTTCAAACATTACCGAATTAAATTCCGAAAACGCATTCAGTTTGCGACCCTTGGAGGGAGAATCTAATAGATCATGCTATATAGTGGCAACTGGGGGCATTATACTGAATCGATTGGCGGGGATTCCGTTTGCATTCGCTACGTGCGGGAAGGTATCTTCGGACAGTTAGAGGGGCAAGAGGGCGGCTGGACTTACAACGGGTTTCAATTCCCTACGAACGGGAACGTATCTTCAGACAATTGCCAAGAGGTCATCAAAATCCGAAGTTCAATATGGTTTCAATTCCCTACGAACGGGAACGTATCTTCAGACTCACCCTATTTTCGACCCAGACGGGCCGTGGGTTCGTATACCCCAAAACCAAACACGAACTGCACGGGGCTTTTTTCTATCGAACATTCACCCCGAAAACCCCACAAACCCTGATAAACACTGACCCAAACGCGATTTTTTAGTAAAATAGGTATGGAAGCCAGTCCGCATCTATGTTCTTGGACGAATTAAGCCGTGCTGGGGCCGAGGGGTGAATCGTGTTTGTTTTCATAAGTATACACAAAATTCGGAAAAATGTCAAATTTTTTGTGTTCTTTTTAGAAATTACTAAGATTTTCTTAGTACTCCTTGACAAACAGGCTAACATCACTCATAATGATGAATATATCAGCAGCCAAAATGGAGGATCAATTCCGTGTTTTACGTTATCTCTTACGATATCTCAGACAACCGGCGACGTAATCAACTCGCGAAAGTCCTTAAGGGGTTTGGGACGCGCGTCCAATACAGTGTATTTGAAGCACATCTCAACAGGACCCAATATGAAGAACTCAAACGCGCCGTCGCACGCGTCATTGACACTGCCGAGGATTCAGTGCGCTACTATGCTCTCTGTAGTGCATGCACGCCGCGGATTGAAGTGCCTGCCCTTGGGGATGTAACCTCGGATCCTCAAACGATTGTGGTTTGATATGCAACTCCCGAATCTCACGCGCGATCACATTCGGCAACGTTGCACAGCACAGAGTTTCACGCGCGGCACAGAATACTTTCATGACGGCGCGATCAGCAATCCAGTTCTTCACGACTGGACGTTGTCAGCAACCTGCCACGGCACCTATCCCTACCGCGTCTCTGTGGAGTTGATGCCCACAGGGATCGCCGCCACTCGTTGTTCGTGCCCTTATGACGGCGAGGGGGAGTGTAAGCATATTGTCGCGTTGTTGTTAACCTACATCCAGACACCGGATATCATCTGCTCTATTGACGCTTTGATCGCTACGCTCTCCGAAAAACCGAAGGCACAGCTTTTGCGAATTATCTCAGAGTTACTGAGCCGAACTCCAGATTTAGCTTCCGTTGCGCGAGTCTATGCAAACATGACAGAGGAGACGGGATCAGAGACGGCACCTACCGCGCACGAACTTACAGTGTGTGCCATCGTCACAACATATCGGGAACGGATTGACCGTGCTTTCGGACCCGATTTTTTGGAACAGCATCAACTTCAGAAAATCATCACGCACCTTGAAGGTTTCGTGCAGCATGCGAAATCGCTTGCACACCTCGGAGAGACGGAACTCTCGCTGTCCATTCTTGATGCCTTGATACACCAGTCTATTGTCCGTTATCCCGATACACTCCAGAGGCAGGAATTACCGAGATTCGTCAAGAAGTGCGCAACGACGTTCGCGCAAATTGCCATGAACGTCGAAGACTCGGCTTCCATAGGCTCCGGCATAGAGATTGTGCATGCGCCGTTACGTGAACACTACCAGATGTTGTTGGAACTGAGTTTCGAGGCAGAACCGATCTTCATATCACTCCTGACCCGTCTCCTTCAGCAATGCTGCACAATACAAGAATCAGCAGATTTACAAGCGACAATTGAACAGTGCCTCGATGAAAGTCCCGATCGACAGGCGCATGTTCACCTCCTCTTTGACTTCTACTTCCAGGCCGGTAGAATCGGAGAGTGCCTCCGGCTCGCCCGACGTGAACGGGAAAATTATCTCCTGATACAGACGCTCTTTACACTTCAGCAAGAGGCAGCGGCATGGCAGGCACTTGAAACGCATCCGCTCTCTGTTGATGAATATTGGTGTCTCTTGGAAAGTCCGATTGCCACGCGTATTCGAGGATTTACGGATAAGTTGCTCAGAATCGTCAGCGACTCCCAGCCGGACACTGCTATTGCGGTGTATGACAGACTGATTGAAAAGACCGTGCTTTCCCGAAGGCGGGAGGATTACGAAAAAACCCGGGACTATTTGATGGCTTTACGGGAACTCTACACACAATGCGATCAGGAAAACCAGTGGATCCCTTATCTAACGCACTTCCGAAAACGGCACGCCCGCAAACGCTTGCTCTTCCAAATCATTGATGCCCAGCACACCATCTAATTAATTACGACTTACGCACTTCCTCTTAAAGTCCCCCTGATAAGGGGGATTTAGGGGGTTAAATCCCTGAGATAACACCTTTTTTCGTAAAATATTTCGCTTTTTTGCTCAATTTGCGTAAGTCCTGTTAATTTAGGTTCGTAGTCGTGCGATTTATCACACGTTACAGACGGAAGAACTCTGAATGGTCTCCCTACTACGAACCAACCCTCACACTTCATTCCTAACTTAGGAGGTATCAAATGGCAATTCTTTACATCACGCAACAAGGTGCGGTGCTCCACAAATCTGGCAATCGCGTCATAGTGAAAAAGGAGCGAGACGTGCTTCAGGAAATCCCGATTGTCCACCTCGACGAGGTCGTCATTTTCGGCAACGGACACATCACAACGCAGACAATAGGATACCTGCTGAATAAAAACATCCCTGTCTCTTTCCTCTCTTCACGAGGAAAATATAAAGGGAAACTCCAACCCCCTTATGCCAAGGATGCCCTCATCCGTCAACAGCAATACGCCGTTGCTGCGGACCCGTCCCAATGTCTGGAACTCGCCAAGGGTTTCGTCCGGGGTAAACTCACAAACGCTATCCGGTTCTCCAGACGGCAACGCACCCAAAACGGTGAGGTGAAATCCGCACTCGATACGACGCGCCGAACCTTGAAAAGACTGGAACGTGCCGAGAATCTGGAATCGCTGCTCGGATACGAAGGCACTGGCACGGCTGCCCATTACCGCGCCTTCCGGCAATTCTTGGCACACGATTGGGGTTTCACCACGCGGCAATTCCGACCCCCACCTGATCCCATTAACGCAATGCTTTCGCTCGGCTACACGCTCCTACACAATCACGTTTACACCTTCATCAACGTGGTTGGGTTCGACCCATACTGCGGATACTTCCATCAACCGAGGCACGGACACGCCGCACTCGCCTCGGATCTCATGGAGGAATTCCGGCAGGTCATCGTGGATGGCTATGTGCTTTCGCTCGTCAACAACAATCGCATCAGACCCGACGACTTTGAGCAGACGAACAAAGGCATCCGTTTCACCAAAGAAGCCTTAGATCGGTTCCTCGTTGGCTACTACGGACGGATGCAACAGACGTTTCAGCACCCGACGCGCAACGAGAAAACCACCTATCTGCGGTGTATTGAACTCCAGGTCCGGCATCTCGCGCACGTGATCACGGGTAAGGAACCCGCATACAAACCGTTTCTCATCCGAACCTAAAGTTGTATGATACATCTCACAAAACGGGCGAGGTGACCTTGCCTCTACGTGCAGTCCTGTTTTGTAGGCGTGCGATTTTCATTTGAAAACGGATGTTGGATGTGCTATTATAACGCAAGTCACCCCCCTTTGTAGCATAATCTGTTAGATTGTGCCCTAAGTACACATCGTAGGGGCGAGGTTACCTCGCCCGTTACTTGCTGGAAACAGAAAAACGTGAACTACCGTGATATTTTAGAGAAGATACGGCTTGCATTCCCGCAACCCGTATCTGATCCGATACATGACTCCTACTTCGTGCATTCTGTGATGCGTGCCCTGGACCAGGTCGATGTCCTCAAAACAGATTTGCCAATCCTCGGAACCATCGTTCCTGGCGACTTTGCAGCAGCACGACAGGCGAACTTACCTGACGCGATGTCCTCTGTAGAAGAGGTTACCACCACGCTTGTCAATTATCTGCAAGGGATGACGATCTTTGGACACCCGCGGACGCAACAGAACGTTATCCCACCGCCAACGATTCCGAGCCTGATCGGGATCCTGATCGCCTCGCTCTACAACCCGAATATGGTGTGGGATGAATATAGCCATCTCGTAGCGTTAGCCGAAGTGGAGGTCACCGGGATGACCTCAAAAATGGTGGGATATGATCCAGAACGCGCGACGGGTGTCTTTACCTTCGGCGGCACGGGGACAACGCTCTACGGCGTGAAACTCGGTTTAGAAAAGGCGTGCCCAGAGACAATACGCACGGGGACCCCGGAGGACGTTGTCGTTTTTGTGTCGGACGCGGGGCATTACTGTGCGACGAATATTGTCGGGTGGCTCGGCATCGGCACAAACAATCTCGTAACGATCCTGACGACCGATGAAAACGAAATGGATCTCGCTCGCTTCGAGCAAGAGGTGCGCAAGGCATTAGAAAACGGGAAGAAAATTGCTGCCATTATCGCGACATTGGGCACTACGGATGCGTTCGGGTTAGACGATTTAGAGAGCATCGTGGCGTTACGCGACAGACTCATAGAGGAATTTCAACTCGACTACCAGCCTCATATTCACGCCGATGCCGTGATCGGCTGGGCGTGGTCGGTGTTCAACGACTATCCGCTTGAGGAGAACCCGTTAGGTTTCCGACCGCGCACTGTCCGTGCCTTAGCGGGTGCCTGCCGGCGGATACGACATCTCGGACTCGCGGATTCTATCGGTATTGATTTCCACAAGACGGGTTTTACGCCGTATACCTCCAGTCTTGTCCTCATCAAAAATCGGGAGGACCTGGATTTGGTGAAACGGCACCCCGAACAGATGCCGTATCTCTATCATTTTGGCGAGCATCGTCCTGGCATGTACACGCTGGAAACTTCCAGATCCGGAACTCCCGTGCTCGCCGCTCTGGCGAATCTCCAGTTATTCGGTGAACAGGGCTTGCGCGCCATCCTCGGGCACATCGTTGAAATGACGCAACTCCTTCGGGAGTATCTCGAAGGACGCGCCGGCACCACTGTGCTCAACCGAGATAACTTTGGGACCGTCACGCTCTTCCGCGTCTATCCAGAAGGGATAGACACTTTCTCCGTCAAGGAACAGGAGTTTGGGGACCCCGCCTATCGGGAAAGTCTGCTTGCACACAACGCCTACAACCGAGACATCTACCAATACGTCCATTCCGAAGCCATGGCAGGCAGGGGAGTCTTCATCTCTACAACCGACTGCTACCGGCACACCACCTATGGCGAACCGATTGTTGCGTTAAAATCGTATATTCTCTCCCCGTTCGTCGATGAAGCCGATGTCAAAACCGTTGTTGACAAGGTGCTGGAAGCGAGAGAAAAATTAGGTAAAGGTTCGTAGTCGTGCGATTTATCGCACGTCGTGGAACGGGCAATAAATTGCCCTACTACAAGCCCAGAGAGTTCCTAATAGAAGCATGTTCGTAGTCGTGCGATTCATCGCACGTCAATGACGCGATACTGTCCATATCCGAACGCCGTGTGATGCCCGATGTGTAGATGCTCGCCGAGGAAAATAAACGGCAGGAAGGGTGTCACGTCCCCTTCAAAACGGATGGTGCCCATGAACCCGCTCATCGGCACCACGGCTTTCGCTCGATGAGAGTAGCGACCCCGCTGCAGCCACTGCAAACGGGATGTATGCCGAACCGACTGCGCTGCCGCAATCAAGCCGTGTGCATCTATGTCTGTGTCCAAGTCTTCCCCACAATGGAAATAATTCAGGAACCGGATCCGCCGGAGCAGATTCCGGATGAGGTGTTCAAACGTCAAATGGCTCGTCCACTTCCCGTTGACCTTGATGCTCGTCGGTGTGAGAAACGCCAATTCCATTTCGTCCGTGATATGAGGTGCACCTTGCATCACATCGTCAAGCCGAAGAATGATGCCGTCATCCGTCAGCATCTCGGAGGCTGCCGTGTAAATTGTCTGGCGGCTATCGCTGCGATGTGCGGGTAAACTTTCGACCTTCTCCAGTTGACACTGCCCGCGTTCGTCCTGGAGTCCGATCCGGCGTTTCCCCATCTGATCGAAGGCGAAGACTATCCACGGCAACAGATTGATTGCGTCACCGATGAGTGTCAGGTGGCAAGTGAAGGTATCGCCCGGTGCAAAGTCCGATTTCCCAATGCGTGGTGGCTCAAGGACAAACGGATGCGGGGCAAAGGGTTGTCCGCGGAGCATCGGACTATCCTCCGGAACAGGCGTTTCAAAGCATTTGGAATAGACGCGCCGTTCTGAGAACTCGCACCGTTCCTCACATTCCCTACGAACGGGAAGGCGTATCCAAAGATGTCTCATATTTTCGCTGTGAAGTCTGCGTTTTTGTATCGTCTCTTGTGGGTTTTCGGACGCAGAGGCACAGACTAACAGTCTATGCTACAAAGATGGCAACTCGCGTTATTTTACTTGACACGAATTGATTTCTCATCTATTTTATTCTTAGTTTTCAGTTATCGGTTAGTGGTCGCAAAACTGGACGACGGAGGCTATACATAGATGGGAATTTTATCGAAGGATCAACGTAAACAGTGGAAGACAGAGGGGTACTTCGTTTTGAAAGGGGTGCTCTCTCCTGAAGAGGTCCAAGCATTGTCAGCAACGGTAGATGAGATGGATGCGGAGTTTCGGAAAGGCGAAAATGTCACTGCCGATTCCCTTTTCGACAAGCGAAATGTGATGGAGGACAACGATATTTTCGTGGATCTAATGGACCATCCAGCAACGTTTCCGATTGTGCGTGAGTTGATGGGTGACTACATCCAGCTGAGTATGTCGGAAGTCATCGTGCGTCCCCCGAACCCGAAAGATCAAGGGTATCTGCATACGGACGGCGGGCAGGCGATGCGGACGATTCGGGTCAGCAGATCGAGTTCACCGCTACAGGTCAAAATCCATTATTTCTTGACGGATCTTGAAGATCAGGACAGTGGCAACTTTACGGTTGTGCCGGGGAGCCATAATCGGACGTTTCCAGAAACGGGAGTCAAGGACGGTCCCTATATCCCTGAAGCCGTGCAGCTGTGTGTGAAGGCAGGCGATGCTGCGGTTTTTCCGCATGCGTTGTGGCACGGGGTTGTCGCGAACCGCTCGGAACACGCCCGGAAGACGCTAATTTATTGCTACAGCCATCACTGTTTCCGCCCGTTCGATTACGAAAAGGCGACACCCGAACTGATGGAGCGATGCACGCCACGGCAGCGCAGGTTAATCGGGGACATCGGGGATTGGAGACCGGGATCTTATTTCTATTCGCCGGGTGATCAGGAAAAATTAATCAGCGGGTTAGAAGAAGATGGTTAGTCGATTTCGATGACGACGTATTGTTGTTCGACAGTGACGGGAAAGGTATCGGCAACATAGGGACCTTTTTCGGGTCCAGAATTGGATGCCTCGATGTTCTCTCCGCTCTCGACTTGGACTTCGTATTTTCTGACGCGTCGTTGTGCGGGACTCCACCAGGATTGTCCGGTTTTGATGTCGAATTCCCAACTGTGCCATGGGCATCGGAGAATTTCACCTTGACGGGTGTAGTTATATTCGCCTGGTACAGGGGACTCTAAAAATCCGGTGACCAGCCCACTGCAGAGGGGTCCGCCTTGGTGTGGGCAGCTATTACGGATAGCGAAGTACTCGCCATCAATATTGAAAACACCGATGGAGCGTCCGCCGATTTCGACGATCTTACTTTCGCCGGGAGGGATTTCGTCTGGGGTTGCTACTACGTATTTAGGCATTTAAATTTATAATTCAACGATACACGCTATAAACATGCCGCCCTTATAGGGCTTGGATTTTTTTCTTGAAAATGCTGCTATAGACATGCCGT
>VXPE01000014.1:0-2581 GCA_009839745.1 Candidatus Poribacteria bacterium | reverse complement strand
CCGCCCTTATAGGGCTTGGATTTTTTTCTTGAAAATGCTGCTATAGACATGCCGTCCCTACGGGACTGAATATCTATACACATTCTATCGTAATACTTACAATCCGCCCTTATAGGGCTTGGATTTTTTTCTTGAAAATGCTGCTATAGACATGCCGTCCCTACGGGACTGAATATCTATACACATTCTATCGTAATACTTACAATTAACAACATAATCCTGTAGTCAGGCGAGGTTCGGAAACCTCGCCTATCCATTTTAAAGGGAAATTGCCCTACAGTTTATCGAATGCGTAGAGTTCACGGGCATTGTCCGCTAATATCTTGCGACGCAGTTCCGGTTTCAGGAAACTGGGCAACGCACGGGCGGGAGAATCGAAATCCCAATGCGGATAATCTGTGGCGAACATGAGCTTATCGTCCATGTCCATCTGCTCAAGCATTTGCTCGAAATACTCGCGTTTCGGTGGCTCTTCCATGGGTTGTGTGCTGAGCCAGAAATGATCTCGGATGTATTCCGAGGGTTTCCGTTTAAGGTCTGGTACTTCCACGCGTAATTTCTCCCATGTGGCATCCAGTCGCCAGATAAGCGGTGGGAGCCATGCGAATCCACCTTCAATGAGGACGATCTTGAGCGTCGGGAAACGCTCAAACACGCCTTCCATGACGAAACTGATGACTTGGGTATGAAAGGCTTGTGGCATACCGCCATGGTCTTCAATGTAATAGGAGGGCCACCCGGCACCTGTAATGGGACCCTGATTGCCTCCGAAGTGGATAGCGATGGGTAAGTCATACTCACAGGCGGCTTCATACATTTTCCAGTATCTTCGATTTCCAAGCGGGTCTCTCGTCCGTGCGAGGAGCAAGAGCTGAACAAACGCTGGGTTGGGACCGCAGCGATGGACCTCCTCAGCCGCAAGATCTCCATCCTCATAAGGCGGGACAATAGAGGCGCGTAGGCGTGGGTCAACTTCCACCCAATCGGCGGCCTGCCAATCGTTGACTGCCCGTGCAAGTGCAGCACCCAATTCAAGATTCAACTGTTCACCCACAGGCATAAGCGGGGTAAGCACGCCATACTCAATATCGAATGCGTCCAACAATTGCTCCTGCATGAACCCCAAATCTGCACCCGGAGCGAGTCCTGAGGGGGGCCAGGCATCCCGCCGTGCGGCATTCAGGAGTGCCCGCGGATAGTAGCCGCCGATGCGGCCGCGGAGCCCGAAAGTCTTGTAGTGCTCCTGCCAGCGTTCAGATAGGTAAGGAGACAATCCGCCGGGGGGAACAGAATTGTGGATGTCGCAATCAATAACTGACTTTGCAATATGGGCTTGCGAGCTGCGCCCTACATTAGAACGTTTCGTCGTTGTGTTTTCCATTGCGTTTTTCTCCAAAAGACTCAGCGATACGGGCGAGGGGGCCTCGCCCCTACAGTTGATAAAAGGCCCGGGCGTTCTCGTGTAGAATTTTACGAGCGAGTGTGCCCGGTAGTTCTGTCGGGAAAGCATCGTTAGGCGTGTTGAACTGCCAATGCGGATAATCGGTTGAAAACATTAACATCTCATCGGATTCCAATTGCCCGATAATCTGAAGAAGTTGTTTCGGTGTCGGTGGTGCATCAATCGGTTGTAAAGTAAACCGTATGTGCTTACGCATGTATTCGGAGGGCGGACGTTTCACCCACGGTGTATTGTGTCGGAGTCCTCGCCACTCTTTATCAATCCGCCACATAACAGCGGGAAGCCACGTAAAACCACTTTCAATCAGAACGACACGCAGGTCTGGGAACTGGTCGAAAACGCCTTCCGCAACGAGGCTAATCACCTGGGCTTGGAAGACCTGTGTCATCCCGCTATATTCCTCTATAAATGTAGAGGGCCAACCGGTCGCAGAGGGTTGGGTGCCCGGAGCACCACCGTAATTGATGCCGATAGCGAGATTCTTTCGGACTGCGGCTTCGTGAATCGGATTGTAAATGCGGTTACCGTAAGGGGTACGTGAACGCACAGGGAGAACCACTTGGACGAACCCCGGATGCTCACCGACTCGCTCAATCTCCTTCGCAGCCAAGTCTGGAAATTCGCTCGGAATCACAAGAGACCCACGGAGGCGAGGTTCGGGATCAAGCCAATGTTCTATCTGCCAATCGTTTACCGCCTGTGCGACGGCTGCAGCGAGGTCGGGTTGGTGAATGCTTTGCACGCGATAGGCACAGTTGAGAATACCGTATTCGAGATTCCAAGCATCGAGCAGGTGTTCGCGAACATGTTCGAGATCCATATCCCACGGAGACGGTGCATCGGGATGCGTCGTTAGCGGTGCCTGACGCGGATAGTCATTTGCATCGGGACCTCTAAAGCCGGAAGTGCTACAATAGTCGACCCAAAAATCAGACATGTAAGGGAAAAGTGCTTGTAAGGTTGGGACTTCGTTATGGATGTCGCAGTCAATCGCCTTGACCCCTGCTTGGACGAAATTCGGGGTATCCTTACTTTCCATCTGCGTCTCCTCAATTTGACAAACAATGGGGCGTACTGGATTTGAACCAGTGACTTCTACCGTGTGAAGGTAGCGCTCGT
>VXPE01000013.1 GCA_009839745.1 Candidatus Poribacteria bacterium | reverse complement strand
ATTTACACGAAACCTTAAAAATACTTCCGCAAAAACCTGAAACGATTGTTATTGAACACATCGCTGAACATCTTGCGGCTATCGGTGCTATTCACTTCACTTCACATCAAATCAGACCCGGATAATTTGGCGAAGGTATTGAGATACAATCCATTCTTTTAATTATTCCTTGCGGTTAAACACTGTGGGTGTTTTTGCTTGGGTGTTTCCCCTAGAAATTTGACGTGTCTTTCTTATATCCGCTCTCCAAATGTAAAGCAAAGACAAATTATGCCATTTTAAGGAGGACCTAATTTCATTACGAGCTACATATCTTGAATTTTTGCTTAACGATATGTCTTAAATCCAGCCTCCACACGCGTTTTACGGTAGAGGTTTAGCACGTTCCCTTCAACCCGTGCACTCACCTGCCTGCCATCGCTGAAGGTCACCTGAAATTGTGTATCGGAGTCCTTTGAGACCGCCTCCGTCTCTGGCAACGGGATGTCTTTCTGTTTCGCCCACTCTTGAATCAATTTCGTGAGGGAATCGGCATCACTCGGTGCGGATTTTGCGTCCTTCAACGCAATACTGAAAGCCGGCATGGTCTTCTTGACGTAGTTAAACCAACGCGCGGTCCGTAGGAACGGCACGAGAGCCTGCAATGCTTCAGCAGTGCCAATCCGACCCAATGCCTCCGAAGAGAATCCACGCACATACGCCGACTCACTGGTCAACGCTTCTCGTAACGCCGGGATAGCCTCCGTTGCATCCGGTCCAATACGGGTTAACGCCTGCGCCGCAAAAAACGCTAAATCCGTGTCTTCACGATCTTCCAGAACCTCAACCAACGCCGGGACTGTCTTCAATACTGGCACCTTAATCATGCCCAATGCGGAGGTGGCATGTCGCCGCACTTCCGCCGATTCATCCCTTAACAACGCAATAAGGGTATCAACCGCCTCTGCTGCGACGGGACCCATCTCGCCTAACGCATACGCTGCTGAGGCACGCACGTTCTCGCGTTCGTCCTGTAGAGCCGTTATGAGTTCAGACACAGCGGATGCCCCTGTTGCCGCGAGTCCGTGTGCGGCATCACAGATATGGAGAATCGGTTCCATATCAAACGCCTCTTTTTCTGAATCCAGTGCGTTAGCGAGGGGTTTAACAGCAGGTTCACCGATCGCCCCGAGGGCATAGATGGCGTTCCGACGGACGGGTTCATAACTATCCTCGAGGGCATCTACGAGTGCTGAGACAACCGCCGCGGCATCTGTTCGCACATTTTTAGAGCAAGTTTTGGCTTGCAAGCTACGCCAAAAACCCAATTCGTTGGCGGCTTTCATACGCTCGTTCGGATCGTCTGCTTTTAATGCTGCAATCGCTGATGCTGTATCCATCGTGGTATCTGGACGAGCGGTTTCATACAAATCCGTCTTGCCGGACATCCAATTCCAGATATACGTCCAGAGGATCTCCGCATCGTAAGGAACGTGGTTGACTTCAGGCGGTTGCCACAGAGAGGTTTCACTGTTCCACGAAGGTGCTGTCGGCTGCTCGGTCCGCATAAAGACGAATTTCATGCCGTAGCGATTCAGAGGCACATAGTTCTGCAGGAACGAATGCACCATATCAAAGTGCATAATCCACACCGTGCCGAGTTCACCGGACATCGGGACAAGATTGCGATTCAGGAAATCTTCGGAAAGGCGTCGTGTCCCGTTTCCACCCGCCGCATGTATCTCGTGCCGTTGACGCTCGCCACCCAGCATAAATTCTCGGAGGTATTGCGTCCCGGGAATGATACAGGTCGGTCCCTGCTCGGCAAGACAGGGTTGCGGATAATAGAAAAGAATTGCCCAGCGAGGCGTTCGGTGACGCGGTCGTTTCCCACCGGCGTGCCCATCTTTATGAAGCGGCATCATCAACCGTTCTTCATCTTCCTTTCCGCTCGGTGTACTTCCGGCAAAATTGGGATGGCAATGCCGATGCGGGTGCATGACGTAACCGTTCCCCAAAATGCTGGTGAGCGCCCCGCGCACCTCTGGCGATTCTAAAACTACCTGTAGTTCCGGCACTAACGGCAAAATGTTATTGAGTGGGTTGTGTTGCCTATCACCTCGGAAATCCGTCGAACCATCAAAGAGTTCGTCGGTTTTGTCGTAGATGGTTTCGTGGATGTGCGTCGGGAGATCGGCGGTGACGTTGACATATCCATTCACAATAAAATGGCGAATCTGTTCATCTCCAAGCAAATATTGAGGTGTAACGGTGCTGTTTGTCAATTTCATACCTCTTTTTCTCACGGCACAACGGCGTGTGCCTACGACCTTCTGAAATGCTTTAATACCATGCCGCCTTATTGACGACGTTCTCCAACGGCACCCCTTCGGCAAACCTACGTGCGTTTTCCAAGAGAATCTCAAACCGCCGTCCCAGAAGGTTCTCCGCATCTTTCACAGCGATATGTGGTGTTATTAACACATTGGGCAGATGCCACAATGGACTTTCAGCAGGTAAAGGTTCAACCTCAAACACATCTAAGCCGCAGCCCGCAATACTTCCCTGCTCAAGTGCGTCAATAAGGTCGGCGAGTTTTGTCGTCTTGCCGCGCCCGATGTTAATGAAGTAAGCTGTCCCTTTCATCAGGGTGAAACGGTCTTTGTGCCACATTCCTTCAGTTTCAGGTGTGTGTGGTGTCGTCGTTATCACAAAATCAGCGAGCGGGAGGAGTGCGTCAAGTTCCGCGGGTTCGTGCTTCTCTACAAAAGGCACTTCATACTCCCACCTCGGATCGACACCGATCACTTTCATCCCGAATTGATCGCAGAGTCGTGCGGTTTCATGCCCGATACCGCCAACACCAACGATTAACGCTGTTGCTTGTGCAAGGTCGATGTATCCACTTTTACGGGCATCTTTCTCCCAAACACCTTCACGTTGTGCATCCATATAGTAAGGCAGCCCACGCGAAAGCGCAAGCACGAACATCATGATATGTTGCGAAATATGGTCGTTGTAGATACCACGCGGGTTACAGGCGACGACGGGATGTTCGATCAACGCTGGATAATAGTAGCCGGGGAAGGGACCCGCAGCGGGGTTCTGTAGCCACTTCAGATTTTTCGCCAACGGCAGTTGTTCCGGGGACACCCAACCGTAGACAGCATCTGCATCGGGGAGGTGTTCGTTCACCGCTTCGTCTGTCTCTGGTAAGACGACGGTGTATGCGGGCAATTCGTTCTGGAGACGTTCAGCCCATTCGCGTGATTCCGCGTCCTGTGGCGGCATGATTATGAGTTTCGGCACGGGTTCTGTCCTCCCTGCAAATTTTACTAAGATAAGGACATTTTAGCATAGTCGCGTCAGAACGTCAAGACTTATAAAAAAAACGCTTGAATTCCCACCGGATTTCGGTATAATAACGGCATTCGCAGCTAATGGAAACCCTCAATTTAAAGCGTTGAGAAAAATATTATGTTAAAGCGTTGAGAAAAATATTATGTTAAAGCGTTGAGAAAAATATTATGTCCTCGCCACTCAAAATCAACTTCGACAAAGGCACTCTCATCTTACAGAACGTTCCAGAGACACTCGAAACCCGATTGCCAGATCTCCGTTGGGATGAACGCACCCTCACCTTTCGTGCGCCTGCCTATCGCTATCGGCATATCGTTTCACAGTTGCGCGCACACGACATCGCGTATCAGGACACGGCGCGGCAGTTTACAGTCGAAGCCTTCACGCACCAACAAACGATGTCCCCCTACCCTTATCAGACCGAGGCAATAGACGCGTGGCACGCAAACGGCAAACGTGGTGTAGTGAGCCTCCCTACGGGTGCCGGTAAAACCTTTATCGCGATTCTGCTCATCGCCGACACGCAGCGTCCCACACTCGTGCACGTGCCGACAATCGACTTAATGCAGCAATGGTATGCCGTGTTGAAAGAACACTTCGGACAAGAGGTGGGACTTTATGGCGGTGGTTATCATGAACTGCGAGATCTCACTGTGACGACGTATCAATCCGCTGTCATGCATGCACCCTATTACGGAAATCGGTTCGGCTTTGCTATTTTCGATGAATGCCATCACCTACCGAGCGATCAGTACCAATATGCCGCCATCAGCAGTATTGCTCCTTTTCGTCTGGGATTGACAGCGACCCCAGAACGGACCGATGGAAAAGAAAGTCGGCTCTATACACTTATCGGTGAACCGTGTTATGAGGCGAAGGTGCAAGAACTCTCTGGGAAAACGCTCTCCGAGTACCGAGTTGTCACCGTTGCGGTTGAGATGGAAGATACGGAGCGGGTTCGATACGAAGAAGCCCGGCGCACCTATTTAAACTTCCTTAAACAGGAGCGCATTAACATGGGGACCCCGCGCGGCTGGCACTATTTCCTCTGGAAAGCCTCTCAAACAGATGAAGGACGCGCTGTCTTTAAAGCGTATCTCGCTCAGAAGCAGCTCAGTTTTGCCTCAACGACAAAGCAGGAATGGGTGTGGAAACTCATTCAGCGGCACCGCGGGGATCGGATCCTTATCTTTACACAGGACAACGACACGGCGTATCAACTCGGCACGCGTTTCTTTCTACCAGTGCTAACGCATCAGACGAAACTTAAGGAACGGCATGATTTTTTGAACAAGTTTCGCGATGGCACCTATTCTATACTCGTCACTTCTAAAGTCCTCAACGAAGGCGTAGATGTTCCGGAAGCGAATGTCGGCATTATTGTCTCTGGGAGTGGCAGTGTCCGAGAACACGTCCAACGGTTAGGACGCATCCTCCGCAAGCGAGAAGGCAAACAAGCCGTGCTCTACGAACTCATCTCCAAACAGACCGGCGAACACTATGTCAACAAGCGGCGCAGACAACACCACGCCTACCAGTCTTCTAACAGGACACCGAACCGCAAGGTATAATTAAAAAATGCTTACCAAAGATCTGCTCCGTTACAAAACCCAGAACGGGCAGATTTTACCACAGTTTGTGAATCCAGCAGATAATCAGTTATTGGTAATTGCCGAGCAATTAATCGCTGTTTTTGAAGAGTCGCCAGACAAGCCACGCGCGACGCTTTTGGAAAGCAGCAAGCACATTATTGATAGCACACCGGGAACACTTATTGTCAAGCGTGGACTCGAAAAACTCCTGTTAGATCGGACAGAGTTTGATACGACGCCCAACGAAGCATTGATCGCATTTCGACAAAAACTTTTCACGGAGACAAGCCGCCTACTTTCACAAGAAACGTTCGAGAATTACGCCGATTACCAAGGCAAAGTGTTGACGGAATCGCAACCAGAAATTGCTCCGACAGACGGAGCGGACCTAACTGCCAAGCTTTACGCAGATCTGCCGAGTCATCAACAAGTCTTGACATTCAAGACGCTTTCTGCTGAACACTTGCTCCACCGCTATAACACCGCACAGGTCCAAGGGTTACTTCTCCATAGCAATAGTCTCACGCTAAAACTCGCCGACGCCATGACAGCCGAACTCCGTCAACTGTTCAAGTATCTCAGATTCAATCACCTCCTCTCCACGATTCGGAAAGAAGAAGAACGCTATCAGATTACGGTGGACGGACCGCTCAATCTCTTTTACAAAACAAAACGATACGGCATGAATTTGGCGAATTTCTTCGTCGCCGTGCTGCATCAACCGAAATGGGAACTCACCGCGGAGATCCAGTTCCGAAATACTGGCTGGCGATTATCTCTCGATGAATCGTGCGGGATTAAGCCGATTTCGCAACAGTTCCTCGCCTACATCCCTGAAGATATTCAACTCTTTCAGACAATGCTCGGTAACAAAACCGATGACTGGCAGATCCGTCCCGGCAGTCAGTTCCTCCCTTTACCGGGCGATCTCTACTGCTTCCCAGACTATCAACTCGTTCATAAAAGTGGTGTAGAGACCGCCATTGAGTTATTTCATCCGTGGCACCAAGGACATCTCATCGCGCGACTCAACACGCTCGCCGAACAGAGAGATGTATCTCTTATCCTCGGGGTCTCAAAGGAACTGGAAAAAAAGCCGCTTATCGCTGACGCACTCGCGGCCTCTGCGTATTTCTCACAGTTTGGCTTCATATTTCGAGAGGTTCCAACCATACGCACCTTACTCCCAATCCTGAAAGCCCTTGTATAGCCTAAGAAGACATATTGCTCAAAAAATGTGACATTCTATCGTTGATGTGGTATCCTTAACAGGAGAAACCCGTGAATCCTTAGCACTCGAAACTCTCCTGAAAAATAGAACGCCATTATGGACACCGTAGAACTAACTTCCAATCTAACCGCGGCACCGCACGAGGTAGGGCTCTCAGCGAAACGACTTGCGTGTATCTCTACGACTTCGCAAAAGTTTATTGACGGAGAACGACTCGCGGGTGCGGTCACAGTTGTGGCACGGCGTGGTAAAGTGGTATACTTTAAGGCATCCGGTATGATGGACATTGCAGCGAATAAGCCGATGCAAAAAGATACGATCTTCCGTATCTATTCAATGACCAAACCGATCGCTGCAGTGGCAGTGATGATGCTCTGTGAGGAAGGAAAACTACAACTGGATGCCCCGACTTCGACCTACCTCCCCGAATTAGATGGGCTGAAAGTAGCAGTAGATGCAGATGGAGAATCACTCAGGTTGGTTGAAGCCGATCGGGATATGACTGTTCGAGATCTGATGCGCCATACCGCGGGATTGCCGGGTGCCGCACGATATATGGCAGGCCAAACCGCAGTCGACAAACGTTACCGCGAGGCAGGTCTGCACCGTCTGCATGCGTGCGACCTACAGGAGATGGTTGAGAGGCTCGGCAGGATTCCGTTGTTGTACCCACCCGGAACGAAATGGCACTATAGCATCGCCGCAGATGTCTTGGGTAGATTGATTGAGGTAGTTTCCGGTCAGCCCTTTGATGTGTTTTTAGCCGATCGGATCTTCCAACCGTTAGGTATGCCCGATACCGGATTTTACGTGCCAAAGGAGAAGATAGATCGGTTCGCGAATATGTACGGTCCAAAACCGGGCGGAGGTCTGCAAACGATCGATGCTCCGGAGGGCGGAACAGGTCATGTATCCAAAAATAGTTTCATGCAGAAACCGAAATTCCTATCTGCCGGTGGTGGCTTGGTCTCTACCGCTGCTGATTTCACCCGATTGTGTCTGATGCTCTCAGGCAGAGGCACACTTGAGGGAAAACAACTCCTGAAGTCTGAATCCGTCGAATTGATGACGCGCAATCATTTACCAGCGCATTTGATACCGTTGGATAAAAAACCGGATGAACGTTACGCCGGACTCGGTTTCGGACTCGGTGTCTCAGTTCGCGTCCAGCAGACGGACTGGATACCCGCTTCCCAAGTGGATGAATACGGCTGGATTGGCGGGACAAGCACCGAATTCTGGATTTCACCGCGAGATGAATTGGTGGCAATCACCCTCGCACAACATATCCCATTTTCCGAATTGAGCCAGACCCTTAAACCGCTCATCTACGCCGCAATTTTAAAAGAAACGCCTGATGTACACCAGAAACCTCTTTAACTGACAACTGAAGACTGATAACCGACAACTACAACATGATTATCAAAAACAATCCCGAACAGGTCAGTACAGATCAGAAGACGGTGGCATGGAAAAAAGGGAAACGGATTGATGGGAGAAATGGAACAATCCGAATCAGGCTGAATTACGCCGGAATCCGCCCAGAAGACCCGAAAGTCTACGCCATTTACGTAGAAAAATCGGAGACACCTTGATTCCAATCCCATCTTTTGCTAATATTTAACGAAGTGATGGAGGGAAAATTATGACTTTTCTATACGGATTGAACAAATTACGCTTTGGTGGGTTAATGTTAATTGTAGGTTTGATGCTTTGTTTCATTGCATGCGGTCCGAAAGCGATCCCTTATTCACAAAGCACGGACGTCCCCAAACCGAACCCCGTTGCCGTCGCACACTATAATTGGGGCATGGCGTATGCCAACGATGGCAACTTTGGACAAGCCATCATGGAACTCAGCTTGGCAATCGAGAATGAACCTGGGTGGGTCATGCCGTTTTTCACATTAGGCGTTGTCTATGGAAATTTGGGCGAACTCGACAAAGCGATTCAAGCCTGGGAACGCGCCACGCAGTTAGATGTTGACTTCGCGAAGGCACACTACAACCTCGCGGTTGCCTATTCACACAAGGCAGAAAAAGGGCTCTCAATCGCTTCGTTGCGTGAGGCAATTCGCGTGGACGAGGCAGCACTTTCCGCAGCGAAAACGGAACCTGCCTTTGACAACATTCGTAACTCTCCAGAATTTCGAGAATTAGAGAAAAACACTGAATCGAATTAGCAAGACCACAACCGGAAGATATGGCACGCTACACAACCCTTTCACCTACAGAACTCGCGCGTATTGTCTCACAATATTCGATTGGCACACCGCTGAAACTTGAAGAGATCCCCGGTGGATTCGGGAACAGTAACTTTAAACTAACAACCACAGCGGGGGTGTTTCTGCTCAAAATCTGCGATGAAAAAGATCCAGCAGAACTTAACATGCAAATCGAACTGTTGCAACATCTCCACCAGTATGCTTATCCGACGGTATACCCTATCCCAACGAAAGACCGGAAATACCTCACCCACGAAACATTCGGCAGCGTAATGCTCTACCCTTTCCTGCAAGGGGAACAACCACGCTCCTCACCGGATACGCTGACACACCTCGGTGAAGCGTTGGCACAGCTGCATTGTATTCCACCGATTGCGAAATTGCCCCGATTCGCAATGGGAATTTCACAAATGATCCCTTTTTTCGAGGAGGTCCAAGGCACACCCTTCGCCACGCATCCCTTCGTTGAATCGTTGAAATCGCAATTGGCATCGATGGAATCCCAACTCAATGCGCGACTTCCGATGGGACTTCTCCACGGAGACCTTTTTTTGGATAATACCCTTTTCGACGGCAATCAGATGGTCGCGATCCTCGACTTCGAGGAGGGATGTTATGATACATTGTTAATCGATGTTGGAATGACGCTTATCGGGTGTTGTTATACACCGGAGAATCGGCTAAACCTTGGGGCTGCACAGCGGTTTTTAGACGCTTACAACGCAGGGCGTCCTTTGACAGAAAGTGAGTGGCAGTCCTTAGACTGCTTTGTTGAGTATGCCGCCCTCTCCATAGCGTTCTGGCGATTCAGGCAATTTAACATCCGTCGTCCAGACGCACATCGCGCTAACACATATCAGGAAATGATTACCCGCAGTACTCAATTTAAACTTCATAAAAGTCTAAGCGTCCGACATTCCTCCGCAAGGGAAAATTAAAAGATGTCCTTAATACGATTAGAACACATCACCAAATTGTACGATCCAGACCTGATTCTCGACGATATTTCGGTTTCAATTGAGCACGGAGACCGAATCGGATTAATTGGCCGTAACGGAACAGGTAAAACAACGTTACTTAAAATTATAAACGGTCTGCTTGCTAATTTTAAAGGGAAAGTTGTCTCAGCAAAGGGCTTACGCATCGGTTACCTCAGTCAAGAACCGGATCTCGCACATGACTGCACCCTCAGGCAAGAGATGCTCAAGGTTTTTGAAAAACGGCGGACACTTGAAGACAAGATGCTTTTGCTCGCAGAGGAGATGGAAACAGAAGAGGCACCCGACCTCTTAGCAGCATACGCTCGGATTCAAGAACAGCACGAACAACTCGGAGGCTACGATTATGAACACGAGATCAATCGTATCCTCGGCGGCTTGGGTTTTAGTGAACTCGACTTCAATCTCCCGATTCGTGTTCTCAGCGGTGGACAGAAAAGCCGAGCGACACTCGCAAAGCTGCTCCTTGAAAAGCCAGATCTCCTGCTTTTTGATGAGCCCACAAATCACCTTGACATCAACGGAATTGAGTGGCTCGAAAACTATCTCAACGTTGAATACAACGGCGCAGTCCTCGTTGTTTCTCACGATCGGTACTTCTTAGATAAGGTCGTCCGCAAAGTTTGGGAACTCGAAGAACATCAGATAAAAATTTATCGTGGAAACTACTCCAAGTACGTCGAAACGAAAAGGGTTGAACAATTAGTCGCAGAACGAGCATTCAAAAAACAGCAGGCGTTCATTGAACACGAAGAGGACTTTATCCGCCGTAACATGGCAGGGCAACGCACACGAGAGGCACAAGGTAGACAGAAAAAACTGAATCGCTTGGAAAGAGTTGAAAAACCGAAATCCG
Organism: Candidatus Poribacteria bacterium; assembly: GCA_009839745.1. Lineage (NCBI taxonomy): Bacteria > Candidatus Poribacteria > Candidatus Poribacteria bacterium. Next base: position 7,220 of record VXPE01000013.1, on the reverse strand, counting down.
ATGCGCCCACCCTCAGCCTCAGTTTCATGCCCGAAACCCGTGGTGGAAACGACATCCTCCGATGCCAAAAGGTTGGCAAAGCATTCGGCGACAAGGTCATTTTCACGGATTTGAATTTTGAGGTATACCGCCGCGATATTATCGGAATTATTGGGGCGAACGGCACTGGAAAAACAACGTTCTTCCGAATGATTTTAGGCGACGAAGCACCAACCGAGGGAGAAATGTGGGTAGGTCCCACACTTAAGCTTGGGTACTATGCACAGGAATTGGAGGGACTCAACCCAGACAACGAAATTATTGACGAAATCTGGGCACTTCGACCGAAACATACACAAGGCGAAATACGTAACTTCTTGGGTAAGTTTCTATTTTCCGGTGATGATGTGTTCAAAAGGATCGGAAACCTAAGCGGCGGAGAACAGAGCCGTGTGCTACTCGCGAAGTTACTATTAGCGCATGCGAATGTCCTCCTCCTTGATGAACCAACGAACCATCTCGACATCCCGGCACGCGAGGCATTGGAAGCAGCACTGGCGGAATATCCAGCAACGCTCTTTATTATTTCTCACGATCGGTACCTGCTGAACAGCCTCACAACAAAATTGCTAATCTTTGACGGTAAACCCGGAGGGACAGCTGAACTTTTTGAAGGCAACTACGCTGAGTATGTGGCACAGCAGCAACAAGTCCTTCAAGTGAATCAACCAATCAAAAATAATCAAGAAGCGCAGCACATCCAAACGAACGCACCGAAACCTAAGTCAAAAGCGAAGCGAAAGCGAAAGATGAAGGCACAACGCCTTGTCGGCAGCAATTAAAAACCGCCAATTTCGGAAAAAATGCAGATAATTTTTAGTCAAACACCGAGTTTGGACGAAAAACTCCGGAAAATTACCATTTTTTTCCAGTTTAATTTGACATCTGGATAAAGTCGGTGTATAATTATTCTATCGTATACGATGGAAAATATGTCCAATATAGGACATAATAACTTTTTGTGATTTAATAGGGGTTTGAAAGCATTACCTAACACCGCCGACTTTCACTCAACAGTAAGTTTGGCTTGAAAGTATCGCCAAAATATGTCTAAAGACCAGGAATTCCATAATGAAATTGATGTCGTGATGCGTGTGATGCGTCATGCGCAAGCGGCTGTCAAATCCAGGTTTATTCAGGAAGTCGTCCCCAATCGCCTGACGATTGTCCAGTTCAACGCTCTCCAACATCTTCATTGGTATGGGCGCGAGGCAGGTATGTCAGTGAGCGAACTCGGCGAGCATTTGGGTCTTGCCCATAATACAACATCCGCTTTAGTGAGTCGTCTTGAACGGCACGGTTGGGTAGTCCGTCGGAAATGTGATAAGGATCGGAGACGTGCGCGAATTCAACTTACCCCGCAGTCTGAAAAACTTTTCCGAGAACGCGTCGTCCACGAGACAAACTTTTGGGAAAGTACTTTTGGACAATTATCCCCACAAGAGCAGGAAACCCTGATTGACAGCCTAAAACGGCTGAAACAGGTGATGGCGAAGCCGGTGTGGCCAAGCTATGCACAGTTACATCCACGTGACGCGGACCATCTACAAAAACGGCTTGAAGCGGATCTGGACGAACTGGCACAAGCAAAACTCAAACTTGTCGGGATGCGATTGATTCTCGCACAAATCGCCGAAAAACGCAACGAACATGAACTTGCAGCGTACTTGAACCAAGCTGCTTCTGAGGAGATACGCCATACGAACCAACTGTTGGCAATGCTCGGACATGGTGAGAATTTCGAGAGACTCCTCTCATCACTCATCCACGAAGATGCCCTGGTCTATGAGGAATTGTTATCGTTGCTTGAGACGAATCCACATGCCGAAGAAGACGAAGAATTAATTGTCCTACAACAGATGGTTCAAGACAGCCAGAGATATAAACGTTGGTTTCGCAGTGTCTACAAACAAACGAATCAGTGACTTCCATTTTGTCAATGACCACTTGTGTTTCTGATTTCCAATAATGGGGTTTAGCGATGTTCGTATAGCAACTTCGCTGTCAGAACCTAACAAAGTTAGAAACCGCTTTCCCGGTCAATGACGCTTAAGAGGAGAACATGCAGTCCCAAAGCCCAGAAAGCATCCCTCCAGAATGTAACGAGGACGTTGAACTAATCGAGCGATTTCAACAAGGCGACACCGCCGCATTTGACATGCTCTTTACCCGCTACCAAAAACGCACCTATCGTTTGGTGCAACGCTTCGTCCCAAACCCAGAAGATGCATCGGACTTGACACAAGACGCTTTCATACGCGCATATCAAGGATTAGGCGACTTTAAGAGTCAGTGTCAGTTTTACAGTTGGCTTTACCGAATCACGGTGAATCTCTGTATCGATTTCCTACGGAAAAAAGCAAGATCGGAAGTCCTCCTATACGACTCCGATGACTCCGAGGAACTGCCGATGTCCAATATCCCGGATCCGCGCTCAGAATCACCCGCAAAAGCAATGGAAAATAAGGAGTTAAGGGCCCATATCCGGAAAGCTGTCCGTCGGCTTCCGCCAAAACAACGACAAATCTTCATTTTACGGCACTGGGACGGGTTATCACTTAAAGATATTGCAGCGACCGTTGGACGATCCGATGGAACAGTCAAAGCCCATCTGCTCCACGCGCATCGTAATCTTCGCAAACATCTCCGCCCCTATCTACGAGAAACAGATTCCTAATAGCAAGAAACGGGCGAGGGGACCTCGCCCCTACGAGCAATCCCGTTTGCGTAGGGGTTGGGTTTCCCAACCCCTGACTGCTGATGGTTATTCTGCTGTTTCCTCTGCAAAGAGGGCTTCAACGAAATCTGTCCCCGCGAAATCTCGCAAATCGTCGAGCTTCTCACCAATGCCGATGAGTTTGACAGGCGCGCCGATTTCCGCATTCACCGCGATGACAATCCCCCCTTTGGCAGTGCCATCAAGTTTTGTAACGACTACCCCTGTAATCGGCACTGCATCATTGAAAATTTTCGCCTGCATCAGCGCATTTTGACCAACCGTCCCATCAACGACCAAGAGGACCTCATGGGGGGCCCCGGTATGTGCGCGTCCCATCACACGTCCAATCTTCGACAATTCATCCATCAGCGGTTTTTTGGTATGCAGTCTACCGGCAGTGTCTACGATGAGTACATCGGCATCGCGATGTTTCGCGGCGTGAATCGCATCGAAGACGACAGAGGCGGGTTCAGCATTTTCGCCGCCCCGGATGAGTTCTGCTCCAGCACGTTCACACCAAATACCGAGCTGATCCTCGGCTGCTGCACGGAACGTATCCCCCGCGGCAACAAGCACGCGGTGTCCGTCCGCGATAAAGCGACTGGCAAGTTTACCGATAGTTGTCGTTTTACCTGCACCATTGACACCCAACACTAAAATCGTATACGGCTTTTCATCTTTAATTCGCAACGGCACATCCGCTCCAAGCAAATTGAGAATTTCCGATTTTAGGACGGATGCCAACTCTGAAGAATCGCTTAAGCCTTCTGACTTCACCCGCTCCCTAACGTTATCCATTAGGGTCAGGGTTGTATCAACCCCCACATCTGACTGGATTAAAATTTCTTCGATTTCTTCCATCAAATCCTCGTCGATTCTTCTTCCAACCCGTAGGAGTCCTGATAATTGGGATAGGAACTGGTCCCGGGTTTTTGTCAAGCCGGACTTAAGCCGATCAAACCAACTCCTCTGTTCATCTACACCCTCGGATTCATCGTGGCTTTTATCACTACCTTTGAATAAATTTCTGAGCATTATCTTTCCTTTTTTTCCTTATTTTTTCTTTGACCTATGCCTTTTGAGCTGCCCGCGTCGCAGCAGACTGAAACCCTGGATTCGCGTGAAACCAAGTACCTACACCTTGCGCCCAGTACTCAGACATATTCGTGTCTGCCTAAGTATTTTTCCATAACCCGCGCGCTCTTGCAGTATCATACGTTATCCTGAGCCTGTCATCAAACGTCGGATCGATCGTAGTAAAAAAATCAAGTTAGCTATGTGAATCATTATGCACAAAAGTTCTCTTTATGTCAACAGCTTTCGGAGAAACGTGGCGACATTCAATTTTTCGATTTTCTGTGAGGACTACGGGCGATGTCGCGATTCGGAGATCGCTCCTATAAGGGGCTGTAATCCTATTTGTTTGAAATTTTTTCTTATAGATGCTATATTTATATAGGATGGAATCGCGAGGAGGATATTTTGAACAAAGGGTACGGATTGTGGAAGACTGTGCGGGATTTCTGGAAGACTGGAAAAACAGGTTTTGTGCTGTTCCTGATTTCGAGTTTCGGTATTATCTATAGCTACATCGCATTGCATTATGAAATAAGTACGGGCTGGAACGGACATGTTTCTGTTCAGAACGTCGTAAAGGACATTTCGGCATTTATACCGGTCAACGGTATGATAGTTGCTATCATCATAGGAGGCATTGATCTTATCATGTTATTGTCAGATTGGTATCTCGCGAGACAAGAAAAACGTATAGAGGCTGCAAAAGCCGAAGGTAAAGCCGAAGGTATAGCCGAAGGTAAAACCGAAGGTATAGCAGAGGTTTATCGGGAGATCGCCGCGTGGGACAGTCGCCGAAAAGCCGCCGAGGCGCGCGGTGAACCCTTTACGGAACCGCTACCCGGTATGCCACAAAACGGCTCGGAAAAATAGGCGTATCGGGAACCGGAATCCGCATCTACAGACACTTTTGAAAAACGAGGTATTCATCATGAAAACGTATACGGGAATTCGGGCAAATCCGAAGAAATCCCCAAGCAAAACACCGTTCTTACAGAACTTGCTGGCTGTCCTGGCAATAGCGCTGCTTTTCACTGCCTGTGCCAGCGAACAATTGGAAGAAATCATTGAAAAATCCGAAGAAGAAACCATGACCATAGAAGAACCTATTCAACCTACAGAACCGGCAGTAGCACTCCCCGGCTTACCGGATGATGTAGCAGGTTACACACAATGGCTCAAATTAAACGCAGAACCCATCCCGCCTGTACCCGGTGGTGACCCACACAACGGAACAAAAAACGTTTACGTTAATCAAACACGGGACACCATTGCACCGAACGGAACCCAGCAGCTCCCATATCCAGATGGAAGTATCGTCGTAAAAGACGCGATTCGTCCGGGTAAGGATTATATCGGGCTTATTGCGATTATGCGGAAAAAAGCAGGCACCGACCCCGATCACAACGATTGGCAGTTTATTGAATACGTCCGAAACGCACCAGATGCTGAATTCAGCGTCATAGCGCAAGACCGGATCTGTTGGGGATGTCATGCCCGAGTTGAAGACATCGATTACGTTTTCACGGAACTTGATTAAAAGATAACGCCAGTTTGAAAATAAATCTGTAGGTGTTTTTGCTTGGGTGTTTCCCCAGGTAGACCGGGAAAACAACCGAAAAAACGCATAATTTGGACAGATACGCTCTTCTTGAAGACACTTTCTAACCAAATAGCAGTAGCGAAACCCCGGTTCATGCTTTATAGCATGAATACCGTTGATTTCCCACTTTTATCAAACTCACGTTAAAAGATAAGGAGCATCTTTTGAATTCATACGCTAACGACTGGACGAGATACCTGAGTAATACCACTCTACTCCCAAAATCGTCGGATATATCCAGAGGTATATCACTGTTTCCCTGGCTCGCGTTCATAGCGAGTGTCTCGATCAGTCTTTTTTTCCCGACCACCGTAGAGGCACGACCTGAGTTTGCAACCGAACTTGAGAAAGAGTGCAGTTTTTGTCATCTTGACCCGGCGGGCGGTGGACCCCGAAATCGGGTCGGCGAAATTTTTGAAGAGAACTATTTTGAATTCCCCGAAGATTTCGACATGGAAGCCGTGACTGAAGAAGTTAAGGAGGTCGTCAAACGACTCACAACCTCCTTTGATTTCCAGACAGCTTTTATCAAAACAACACATGTCAACGAAGCAGAGAATGCCATCGCTGGATGTAATTCATGCCACTCTTCCGTCGACAGATTTCTGCTCATGCAAGCGGAAGTAACCTTCAACGCAGAAGCCTCTGAACACGTCCGGCTTACCCTGTCCAACAACGCCGGGACAACGATGAATGCGTTTGCAACGGTAGATGCGATTCCAAAGCATCTCTATGTCAAAGTCGGACAATTTCGACTGCCCTTCGCTATCAAACAGAAAGATCATAACATTCTTGTTCGGGAAGGGTATGGACTCGGTTCTAATAAACGGGATGTCGGGGTCGAAATGGGTGGGAGTGCTGGGCAAATTTTCTACAATGCCGCTTTCTTTAATACCAATACCACCGCAGCGAAAGGCGGACTCGGGACTCTTGGTGCACAGCTCGGCCCAATTCGAGCAGGCGTATCCGCAATCCTTGAAAAATCAACCGAAGACTGGGAACGACTCATCGGGGCATTCCTCACTGCTTCCTACGCAGGGGTGAGTATTGAGGGTGAATTCAATTTTGGAAATAGCGGAGAGGTCGCGGCTTTCACACCGGATGCTGTTGATTCAAAGGGGTATTACGTTGGGGCAAAATATCGCATTCTTCCCCAATTCACCGTCGCCGGTCGATACGGTTTGTTTGACCCAGATCGAAGGGTTAAGGGAGATGCAAGCCAACGGGTTACACTCAGTGCGCAGTACAATTTTATCGAAAACGGGGCAATTTCTCTCTTTTACTGGGCGAACCTCGCCAATGCTGACCACAATGCCGATGATGCCACTAAAGATAAAGGCACATTGCGCCAACTTCAGGGGACAGACCAGATTATTTTGATGTCACGATTCTGGTTCTAAAGACTTTGGCACGGCATCAAGGTATTTATTCTATTCAAAACCAATTTTACCCTCTAAAATGGTGACAGAGCCATTCTGCCACCATTTTATTTTATTGATTAAGCATAACAATGTAGGCAACAAAAGCACGAAAATAATAAATTCCCGAACCGTGCGTCCTTTTGAGATGTGAGCAATGAAAGTGCCTATAAATGGCGCCCATGCAATCCACCATGCCCAATAAAAGGTTGTCCAACCGTGAAAGAATCCAGTATCTTCTCTGCCAATCCAGTTACTGAGCGGCACTATTTTTGCGATATATTCTGTAAAGCCGAACAATATATTCCTAAAAATAACCCAAGTTGCTATTGTTCTCCAAAGAGTTGTTTAATGCTTGTAGCGATGA
>VXPE01000012.1 GCA_009839745.1 Candidatus Poribacteria bacterium | reverse complement strand
TCATCGCTACAAGCATTAAACAACTCTTTGGAGAACAATAGCAACTTGGGTTATTATAACAGCACCGGAGTGTGCCTATACTACCTTGGGGTTAAAGGGCATCAACGGGGTTAAAGGGCATCAACTGCTTCTTTAAAGTCAGTGCCTCTTGCTTTATAATCGGAATACATGTCAAAACTTGCATTTGCCGGAGACAACAGCACGACATCGCCCGGCACCGCGTGTTTATGTGCCACCTGCACAGCCTCTGCCATTGTTTTCGCTTTCATTATTTTCGTTGTATCGGCGAGGGTCTTTTCAATCTGTTGGGTGTACTCACCGAGCATGACTGCGCCTTTAACCCGAGTTTGAACGATTTCACGCAGCGGTGTGTAATCATTACCCTTGTCGTATCCTCCCATTATGAGTAGAACTTGAGCATCTGCTAATGATTCAAGGGCTGCTTTGACGGCTGCTACGTTTGTCGCTTTTGAATCATTTATAAACCGGACACCTTCTAAGGTCCGCACCAACTCAAAAGCATGGGATAAGGCGGGGTGCGATCGATCAAAGCATTGCAGGGCTTCTCGGATTTCTGCCCCTGTTACACCAAATATCCGCCCGACAGCGATGGCGGCGAGGACGTTCTGGACGTTGTGTGCGCCTGGGAGTGGAATGTCCGCGATGTTACATATTTTCTCGCGTATTCCATGCTGCTGCACGAAAAGTTCCGAACCCTCTCTAAATGTTCCTGAGAACGACGAAGTTTCGGGGGCACCTTTGTTGGTAAAATAGACGGCTTCCGCTGATGTTGATGCTGCGAAATCCTTGACAGATGCCTCTGAATCATTGAGGATTATCCAATCCGCAGTTGTTTGATTTTCAGAGATTTTCTGTTTTGCCCCGCGATAGGCGGACATTGTTCCGTGTCTGTCTAAGTGGTCGCGAGACAGGTTAAGCACGACGCTAACCTTTGGATGAAATGTCACGGTGCTCTCCAACTGAAAACTGCTTACTTCAACAACGACTATATCTCGACTTGTCAGGTTTTGAACTTCCGCGGCTAACGGGACACCGATGTTGCCAGCAACGCAAACGTTTGGAAATCTACCACCAGCTTTTAGTATGGCAGCTGTGAGGAGTGTTGTTGTTGATTTACCTTTCGTGCCTGTGATGGCGACGATTGTTGCCGGGCACACACTCGCGGCGACTTCCAATTCTGCAAGGATTGGAAGGTTTCTCGATCGCGCATCGCACAGGATCGGAATGTCAAGCGGCACTCCCGGAGAAACTACGATAAGGGCTGCATCTGTAATGCATTCCAAAGGGTGCCCACCGAAATATGTTTGATACGGATTGCAGGTGTTTGAAAGCCTACTGTTAGCCGTCTGTGCTTTGCTGGGTTCAGGGGGCGCATTGAGCGCAGCAATTTCCGCTGATAACGCTTCACGAGCGCGGGTGTCTGTAAGCGTAACAACTGCACCCTGTGAATAGAGTAATTTCGCTGCAGCGATCCCGCTCCGATTCAAACCAAAAACTGTGACACGTTTTCCATGTAATTGCATTTTTTTCCGGGTTATCGGTATTCAGTTACAAGTGGGTTTGGTTAAATCATATCCGTCTTTAACCGATAACTGACAACCAAAATTACCGAAGTTTCAATGTACTTAAGGCTATTAAGACCAAAATAAGCCCGACAATCCAAAATCGGATGACAACTTTGGATTCCTTCCACCCTGAGAGTAGAAAATGATAGTGGATAGGAGACATCTTGAACACACGTTTACCAAATGTACGGAATGACCAGACTTGGATAATAACCGATAAGGCTTCAGCGACGAAGATAGCACCGACTATCACGAGTAGAAATTCTTGCTTTATAAGCACTGCCACCGTTCCAAGTGTGGCACCGAGTGCCAGCGATCCAGTATCTCCCATAAAGACTTGGGCAGGATGCCCATTATACCATAAAAATCCCAAACCTGCCCCGACTAACGCTGCACAGAAAACAGTTGTAACTTCTCCCCCTACTGGTAGATGAAAGATGTTCAGGTACGCTGCGATCTCACTGTGGCTTGTCATGTACCCGACTATACCTAAGGTCCCCGCAACAAACAGGGTACATCCAATTGCTAAGCCATCCATGCCATCTGTGAGATTGACGGCGTTAGAGGTCCCAACGATGACCAACGTTGCGAACGGGATAAACAGAATCCCTAAGCTTGGGTGAACATCTTTGAAAAAAGGGAGAGCCAGCGATGTTCGTGTTGTTATATCTCCCGTATGCGCGGGTCCCCACTGGTAAAGATAACCAGCAATCACTAATGCGCCTACTGTTTGAAGTCCAATCTTATGCCAACCTCGAAGTCCTAAGGATTGTTGTTTTACCAATTTGCTGTAATCATCTAAGAATCCAAGTCCACCGAACCAGAGGGTTGTTAGGATCATCAAATAGATATAGGGTTGATCCAAACGCGACCAGAACACTACCGATATCAGCACAGAAACGATAATAAGCACGCCCCCCATTGTTGGGGTACCTGCTTTGCTCTGGTAATCTTTGGGTCCCTCTTCGCGTATGTGTTCGCCGATCTGCAGTTGTTTGAGCCGATTTATCATGAACGGTCCCAAAACAAGCGCGATAATCAGCGATGTTGCCGTTGCATAAATTGCTCGGATACTGATATAGCGAAAAATGTTGAATGGCGAAAAGACCTCAACGAGATTCTCATATAGCAGATGGTAAAACATTTTTAGGTGTCAGGTGTCAGGTGTCAGGTGTCAGTTAAGAGCAATTTATGGTATTCAAAACTATTGCAGCTCCCACACGCTCTCCTGACAACCGATAACCATTTTACACAGTGTCTCCTAACTTGTCGCCTTTCTTCAATTTGGCGAAACTCGCCCCTGCTTGGCTTAGGAGGTTCGTCGTATATGTATAGGTTAACGCATTTTTCTCTGCGTGTACCGTCAGTGCTAAATCGATGAGATCTGATACGAGTTGTGGAAACGCAATACCTTGATGCGTCCACAAGTAGTAACTATATGATCCCGGAATGGTGTTGATTTCATTCACGTAAACGTTCTCGTTTGCATCTATGAGAAAGTCGATACGTGCGACACCCGCGCAATCTAAAACCTGAAAGGTCTGTATTGCCAGATTTTGTATATGTAACGTCAATTTTTCTGAAATGGGTGCAGGAATTTTTCTGTCTGCACCTGCCATTCCTGAAGATTCACCATTTTGATGGATATATTTGTCGTCAAAACTGAGAAAGTTGGTTTCCTGTGTCACAGGCTGCTCGCAGACAGAGGGGCTTGGATCGTCTGTGCCCATTACAGCACAGTTGATTTCGAGTGGATTCTCGACCGCTTTCTCGACGAGAATCCTGCGCGAATAATGCCCCGCCACTTCCGCAGCAGCGCAAAGTTCATCTTGATTCTTAACATGGCTGACTCCAATACTTGAGCCGCTCATTGCAGGTTTCACAAACAGTGGATAAGAAAGCGAGGCTTCCACCTTTTTAATGAGTTCGGCACGGCGCGTTTCCCAATCATGATGGGTCCAACATAAATACGGAAGTATCGGAAGTCCATTTTCACTGAGAATCGCCTTCATCATGATTTTATCCATACCGACAGCAGCACCGACGACTCGCGCACCGACGTAAGGCAGGTTCATAAGTTCAAGTAGACCTTGAAGCGTTCCATCTTCGCCGTGCATACCGTGTATTGATGGAAACACGACATCTACCGGAAGGACCGTTCTTTTTTGAATGTTTTGACCGAGCCAATGTTTTGCGGTAACAACAAATTGCGGGTTCGGATGAAATTCAACGCTGACTTTGTCGAAGTCGGTTGGATGTGGCAGATTTCCATCGGTAAAGGTGGACAAATCGCGAAGGGCATCCCCGGTTAACCACTCGCCATTTTTTGTGACATAAATCGGGATAACGTGATGCCCGCCCGATTCACCACTGAGGTCTTGTAAGGCAAGACAAACCTGATGGGCGGTTACGATTGAGACTTCATGTTCAGGTGTGCATCCGCCACATATAAGGGCTACATTGTATTTTGACATTTAATTTTTCCTTGCGGTTCGGTCAGGGGCATCTGAACTTTCGGTGTTCCTTTCCGTTTATTAAAAAAACTGTCAACCCGTAGCCGACTGCTGTTCCTCATTATAACTGTCCGGGAGGTCGTTTTCAAAAAGGACAACATCACCGGCTCGAACCTGTGTTGCTAAATGTTGTTTGACTTCTTCCAAATTGAGGGCAACAATGATTTGTTGGTTTGGATATTGGACGGCTTTCAAACCGTCTAAAATCGGAGTTGTCCGCTTGGGACCCACTAAAATGACCAAATCACAGACATCGGCTGCGTGTTCTCCGAGACGTTTATTTTCTTCGTATTCCCTTTCACCGAGTTCTACCATCCCAGGTGTCACTAAAACTTTTTTACCACCTTGGATTTCAGTGAGGACTTCAAGAGCCGCTTTCGCGCCGACTGGATTCGAGTTGAAACTATCGTCAATGATGGTTACGTTGCCTTCGCTGGCGGTCAATTGCAAGCGGTGTGGGACGGGTTCAACATTGGCGATTGCTACCCGAATTTCCGCAAGCGTCATTCCACATTCCACCGCAACTGCCGTTGCAGCGAGGATATTGGATACGTTATGCCTCCCCAAAAGTCGGGTCTGAATTTCGGTTTCCGGACCGACGGATGTGTGTATTGTGAAAGCAAGCCCTTCGTCGGTGTGTTGAATGTTCTTGGCGGTTAACTCAGCACGCTCAGCAGCCGAGGCTACCGGAAAAGGTTCTGTCGCGTACCGAAGCACTGGATTTCCATCTTGTCCCCTTCTATCGGCAAGTCCAGCGCAGATTTCATTATCGCAGTTGAAAACCGCAAGTCCACCCGATGGGAGGGACTCAATCAACTCATATTTCGTTTTGGCAATATTCTCTATACTTTTGAATCGTTCTAAGTGCTGAGGTCCGACAGCGGTGAGAATGCCGATTTGAGGAGAGGCTAAGTTACACAACTCACGGATGTCGCCACGTTTATAAGCCCCCATTTCGACAATAAATATCTCATGTTCGGCGGTAAGGTCCCCGCGGATGACTTTGCAAATACCCATGGGTGTATTGTAACTGTCGGGTGTCATCAATGCGTTAAATTTTTGGGACAAAATCTGATGTAAAATATATTTCGTGCTTGTCTTGCCGTAACTTCCTGTGATTCCGATAACTTTGGGCTGGAGCGTCTTGATTCGCTTTTTCGCTGAAAAGAAATACGCGCCGTGTATGGTCCGCTCCAAAGGATAGAGAAGAAGATTCGCAATTGTTAAATTAATGACAGTTACTTCGCTAAAGAGGAAGATCGCAATTCGCCACGGACTCGTCTGAGCTATAAGCACGAGTGTTGTCGCAATACCAACAAGCAAGCAGATTGAGAGTCCAAACACCCGTTTCGCGCGTGCCGTGTAAACGAGCGGTTTTTTTGCTTCGACCTTTTTCCGTTGCGTGATCATGTAGATTTGGAACCCACCCCAAACCAAACACAGCACAGGAAACAGCCACGTATCACTGTATTGTGGATAGAACGCTGTCAGGATGAGAAGTCCGCCAATAGTGAGAATCTCCTTGATTTCAAAACAATTCCTCAGATGCTGACCTATCCACTTCAGGTACCGACCCGTCTTATAGCCATCGAGTTGGAGTATATGGAGGCCACGCGTGGTCCTGACAACAGCCCTTACTAAACAGGTGAGCGTCGCAAAGTAGAAAAACATTTTTTAATTATTCCTTGCGGAGTAATACGCAGAAACACCCAAGCAAAAACACGTGCGTTTGGACTATTACGTGCGTTCCTTAAATCCGCCTGCACCGTTGTTGCAGGCTACGTTTTAGATATTACTCAGAATACAACTTCTAATTTTCCCTTTGACTGCCCGTTAAATATTCAAAAAACTTGCGACAATTCGGCAGAACTGCGGGAACTGATCAAGATACGAAAAGTGTCCTGCTTCCTTGAGGACAACCAATCCGGCATCAGGTATTTCTTTTTCCATAATTTGCCCGAAAGCCACGGGTGTATCCTTATCGTCTTCCCCCCAGATGAGCAGGGTTGACGCGGTTATCCGTGGCAAGAATGCACGCAGATCTTGATTCACGACTTTGACAAGTGTGGCACGCATATCTCCAGCGTTCTGGTAATCTTTAGAGCCGGCACGTGCGGACATCGCGTCTGCAACGATAACACCATATTTGCCGCATCGGCGGAGCAATTTACCGATTTTTACCAAACCTACGCGAAGGTGGTATTTGGCGGTTCGAGGCGGTATGATTCCCGCACTGTCAACTAAAATAAGTTTATCGACTTTTTCAGGGTATTCCGCTGCGACGATAATCGAAATTCTACCACCAAAGGAGTGACCGATGAAGTGAGCCTTTGGAATGCCAAGTTTCTCCATGAACGCTATAACGAACTGTGCATAGTCGGAACTGTTCCACGCTGTAGGTGGAATTTGACTCTGGCCGAACCCTGGCAAATCGAGTGCGTAGACTTTGTGAGATTGTGCGAGCCAATCAAAGACAGGTTGAAAACTCGCCGCTTCTCCACCCCAGCCATGCAGGAGGAGAACCCCGTCACCCTCTCCGGCAACCTGATATGCGATTTTTAAATTATTGAGTACGAGCTGCTGTGTGCTTCGTCCTTGCAGATTTTGAATCATCAGAATTCTTCGGGAAACCTGAAACCCCGCTCAGACAGAATCGCTTAAAAAATCTGAAGCCACAACCCTATCGTCAAAGGGAAATCGTTTGCCATTAATTTCCTGGTAATCTTCATGTCCTTTACCCGCGATTACAACAACATCACCGGATTTTGCCGTCGCGATTGCGTGGTGGATAGCGTCACGTCTCTCTGGAATGCACACATATTTGGTGTCATGTGGTAAATTTGACACAATTTGCGTGATGATTTCATCAGGGGCCTCAGTGCGCGGATTGTCGGAGGTAATCACGCTATAATCCGCAATTTGTGCCGAAATATTTCCCATCTTCGGACGCTTGCCGTTATCCCTATCGCCGCCGCATCCGAAAACACAAATTAAATTACGTTCGGCGACCCGTTTGGCAGCAGTCAGGACATTTTCTAAGCCATCGGGTGTGTGGGCATAGTCAACGATGACTGCGAAATCCTGTCCTCGATCAATAAGTTCAAACCGTCCAGGAACGACAGTCGCGGCGAGACCTTCCTGGATCGCTGGGATCGGACAATCGTAACAGAGCCCGACAGCGATGGCGGCAAGAGCGTTGTAAAGGTTATATTCTCCCAGTAAACGCAACTTCGCCGGAATCCGTCCATCTGGCGTAACGGCTGTAAACGTCAATTGATTATGAGAAAAATTAATATCCGCTGCGTATAGATCTGATTTTTCACCAAGACCGTATGTCAAAGGTTTCTGCAAATCAGTGCAAATATGGACAATACGCTCCGCCACCGGTGAATCACTGTTCAAAATAGCAACACCTTCCTTGTCGAGTTGCTCGAACAGCATCAGTTTCGCCTTTAAATATGCTTCCATCGTTTGATGGTAATCAAGGTGGTCTTGGGTGAAGTTGGTAAAAACTGCGGTATCAAAGGTAAGCCCTGCGAGTCGTTGGAGTGCTAACCCTTGCGAGGAGGTTTCCATCGTAACAGACTCGACGTTGTCCATCGTAAACTGCTTGAAAAGCGCGTGGAGTGCGAACGCATCGGGAGTCGTAAGAGAAGCGGGAAATATTTTCTCTTTGCCTTGGGCGTTCGTGTACTGGTGCCCAACTGTTCCAATGAGTGCCGTTTTCTGCCCGCTTGCCTTGAATATAGCGTGTATGAGATGTGCTGTTGAGGTTTTACCGTTGGTGCCTGTAATACCGATGAGTTTGAGGTGTTTGGCAGGGTTCCCGTGCCAATTGGCGGCAATCAAGGACATCGCTTGGCGTCCGCAGGGAACTTGCAGGTATGTGATCGGAAACCTTCCTTGTGTCTCTATCGCCGTTATCGGTTTTTCACCAATGACAACTGCTGCTCCTTTTTGAAGCGCATCTGGAATGAAGTCGTGGCTATCCACGTTGATGCCTTGATAACAGACGAAAGCATTACCTGGTTCGACGTTCCGATTGTCGCTGACAACACCGGTAATATCAATATCCGGCGATCCAGAACTTGTGGTAATGTTAAGTCCGCGGAGCAGTTTATGAAGCCTCACAGCCCCTCTCCTTTCAGCGTCGGTGATTGTTTTGTCACAACAGATGAAAAGTCGGGGAGCCTTTGAAGTTCGGGTCCGAAGAACTCAGTTTGCTTCAAGTATTGCATTGTTTGGGCAGCGATTTGCTGAAAAAGCGGTCCTGCGATTTGTCCGCTAAAACGTGCGCCTTTCGGTTCATCGAGCATGACGATTATTGATACCATCGGATTCTCTGCTGGTAGGAATCCCATAAAAGACATGATCTCTTTGCCAGCATAGCCTTTACCGTCTTTTTCAGCCTTTTGAGCTGTTCCTGTTTTTCCTGCTACGCGATAGCCTTCAACACGTGCCCGTCTACCACTTCCATCTTCAACGACCCCGACGAGTATCTCTGCCATCTGTTTTGCGACTGTCGGGCGGATTACCTGTCGGACATCAATGGCGTATTTCTTTTCAATCACCTTTCCATTACTGTCCCGAATTTCTCGGGTAATATGTGGGCGGAGGAGTTTTCCATCGTTCGCAATGACGTTTAAAGCGCTCACCATCTGAAGAGGGGTCACCATAATTCCTTGGCCAAAAGGGACGGAGCCAAGAGAATGCGTATCCCAGTGCTTTACGGCATAAAGACTTCCGTTGTGCTCATAAGGTAGGTCTACACCGGTTGCTTTTCCAAAGCCGTATTTTTCAATGTAGGTACTAAGGTTCTCATGTCCCAATTCCTTGACGACTTTAATCATACCGATGTTACTGGATTTGTGGAGGACTTCTTCTAAGGTAAGCCATCCTTTCCCAGATACGTCTCGGATGATTCTACCGTTTGGGAGTCGGTACCGTCCGTTTTCGCAAAAAACCGTTGACTCAGGGCTCATAATGCCCTCGTTCAAAACAGCAGAGGATGCAATGATTTTAAAAATCGAACCGGGTTCATACGCGAACCAAACACCGAGATTCCTTTTTGCTTGCTCACTGCCGAGGGTATAATGATTCAAATCATACGTGGGGTAGCTTGCGAGTGCCAATATCTCTGCCGTTTTTGATGCCAAGACGATGGCGGTCCCTCGTGGTGCGTTCCATTTTCGACACGCTGCTGCTAATTCCTTCTCGGCGACGTACTGAATATATTCGTCAAGGGTCAGAACCACGCTATACCCATAATCGTCGGTGGAATCACCCTTGGTTAATAAGTTTATGGGTTCGTTACGGGCGGCTTCTGCCCGTCGTGCTGCTTGTCGTTCCCGCGCGTTCAAAAGGTAATTGTTGTACTGGTACTCAATTCCCTCACCCATATTTTGGTCGTTTATATGTCCAATAACTTGGGCGGCGAGTTTCCCTTTCGGATAGGTACGTTGCTGTTCGACCTCATGCTTTATGCCACGGATGTCTTTCTCAATTGCGCGAATTTCGTCAAGTAACTCGTAATCTATATCCTTTTTGAGCCATACAAACCGTTTATCCTTGCGGCGAAGTTTGGCAAGCAATTCGGATTCGGGAACCCCTAAAACCGGGGCGAGTCTCTGAGCAGCGTCAATCGGATCGATTTTCATATACGTCGGATCCGCATAGACGGAGAGGCTGTGACGGCTCAAGGCGAAAACATTCCCATGTCTGTCCAAAATTTTGCCGCGTTTTACCGCTGCTGTGCGCGTGGAGCCCCAAGGGTGTCCAGAGGGGCCTTGGCGGATGGCATCGTTGGAGAGTTGAACGTTGAACAGTTTACCGACCAATAACAGGAAACCCACCTGCAGTATAATCAGTACGAAAACCAATCGGCGAATGGATAAATGTGAATTGTTTTTCATTTTTTAATTATACCTTGCGGTTAAACGCCGTGAATTGGCGTTCTAACGTTCTTTTCTCGAATCCGCTCTCCAAATGTAAAGTTAAGAAATTATGCCATTTAAGGAGAATCTAATTTCACTACGAGCTACGCACTTTGTTCTATAAAAATAGGGCACTTCCACTATTTATCCCAAACGACTTGCGAGGCTTCGGTAGGTTCAACCATGCCGAGTTCGGCCGCGATTTGCCGAATCCTTTGCACACCGGTTAAGGTTGATTCTTTCAATTCGAGTCGATGAATTTCGTCCTGAATTTGGCGTTTCTGCCGCTCGTAAGTGGGCTGCCGTTGCAAAGCAACCTTCTTCGCATAAGATGAGAACCAGATGCTGCCGGCGAAGGTACAAAAGGATAGCACCAGAACAATATATGCTAACGGGAATCTCTTTTTCGGTTTTGGGGCTTCTGTATTGGTAATGCGTGTTGAATGACTATTATGTAATGTTTCCATTTATTTAATTTTTTAATCCATTTCATCACGGACTACGCACTTTATTGTATAGAGATAGGGGCACCATAAGTGGCAAAGGTTCTCTTTTTTAAACGTTGAATACTGTATTTAAGATACATTTTTTCTTTTAGGGTCGAAAATGGAGACACCTTACCCTACAATTTGCGAGCGACGCGTAGTTTAGCACTTCGCGCTCGCCGGTTGTGTTGAACTTCAACCGCGTCTGGTGATATAGGACGCTTCGTGAGAATTTCCAAAGATGCGGTGTGTTCACAAATACAGATCGGCGTTTTCGGCGGACAGATACACGTCCGTGCGCATTTCTGAAAATAGTGTTTGACAATTCTATCTTCAAGCGAATGAAACGTGATAATACATAGACAACCGCCCTGTCGCAAAAGTTGTATTGCAACGTCTAAACCCGTTTCGAGATTCTCCAATTCGGCGTTGATATGAATGCGAAGTGCCTGAAATACACGGGTCGCAGGATGGATTTTGGATACGCCTTTGGGGACAGCTCGCTTGACAATCTTTGCGAGTTGCGTTGTTGTCATTATTGGTGTTTCTTGTCTCGTCTGAATAATCCGATGGGCAATCCGTCTCGCGAATCGTTCTTCGCCATACCGCTTGAAAATATCAATAAGGGCATCCATTGGACTGTTGTTGACGACCCGCATCGCTGTAATATCCGTTTCCCGTTCGCTATTTAACATCTGTCGCGCATTCATGCGCATATCTAACGGACCGGTATGGTTGAAACTGAAACCTCGGTGGGGTGTGTCGACCTGCAGGGACGACACACCTAAGTCAAGCACGATACCGTCTACAGCATGAATCGAGTGTCTGGTTTCCAATAAGGCATCCATCTCAGCAAAATTACCGTTAATGAGAGAAGAACGCTCCCCGAAGACGTGTAATCTACTTTTTGCGATACTGAGAGCCTCAACATCTAAATCGATTCCGATCACGCGTCCGTTAGGTGCGGAAGTCTCTAAAATAGCAGCACTATGCCCCCCTAATCCAACAGTGCCATCTATGTAAATACCATCCGATTTTGGACTGAGAAAATCAATCACTTTATCACACAAAACGGGTATGTGGTGTGTATCCATAATGTTAATGAGTGACCTTTCATTACAATATCTATAGCAAGAAACATGCCAATTTATTTTACGTGTTGACTGTTCAAGCATCTATCCGGTTTTGATAGATAGCTGCTACGAGTTCCATCGTCTTGACTGCGTCCGCGAAACAGGTTAACGGCTGCTGGTTCTGCTGGATACAGTCGACAAAATGTCTGCTCTCTCCATAAAATCCGTAAGCCCTGTGTGTAGCATCGGATCCTGCGGCTTCTTCAGGCGTAATTTCCGTTGGGTTTCCGTTGGGTGTGTGAAGGGTGGCGCGTCCCCCGGGATCTGGATTGATATAGGCGGAAATCTCACGCGCATGCATCTCAAATGTATGGATACGACCGCCGACTGCCCAGTTCGTACACAGATACCCTGAGGCACCGCTACTGAATTTAACAAGGGCGTTGAAACTGTTTTCGCGCTCGGAATAGAAACTGTTGATGTCGCTCGCGACGGCTTTTACGTCACCGCCACCAAGCCATCGGAGTGCATCCACGGCGTGGATGGCATCACATGTTAGGACGTCTATCACGCCGTCGTAATAGCGCGCATCCGGTGTGTTTTTGTGGAAGGTTGACATGCACTGAAGGATCGGACCCTGCTTTTCAACGATCGTTTTGACCTTTTGCAGGAGAGGGATAAAGCGACGGTTGAAACCGACCATCGACTTGCAGTCGTTTTTCTCTGCAGCACGTTCCATTTCTTTGGTTTGGTGAAGTGTAACACCGGGCGGTTTCTCAATAAAAACGTGATGCTGTTGCGACAGACAGTGAATGACGAGCGGAAATAGGTGTTGCGGCGGCATGAGGATATACACCGCATCGGGACTCGTCTTCTCAAGCATCCGTTTATAGTCAGTGAATGTATCCTCAATCTCAAAGCGTTCGGCTGTTGCCTGAAGTTTTGATGGAATCACGTCACACAATCCAACAAGATTCACATCTTCACACTCTCTGAGCGACGGATAATGGACACCGTTTGCCATCCCACCCGCGCCGATTAACGCAATATTGACCTGTTTCATCTGGAATTCTCCTAACGAATCTTTCCTTGCATATTATAAGAGACAATGTTAAAATGCAACTAACTTCTGAACATTGACGCTACTTACGAACCAACGCAAATATTGAAACACAATGAACACTGATCCTATTAAACTTGAGCTTTACAAGAATATACTGACCTCGGTTGCCGAGGAGATGGGCGTAACGCTACAACGCACAGCGTTCTCACCGAATATCAAAGAACGACTCGATTTTTCGTGTGCCGTGTTTGATAACACAGGTAAAATGGTTGCACAAGCCGCGCATATCCCTGTGCACCTCGGTTCCATGCCCCTTTCGGTTCTTGCTGCGATTGACGCTATCGAAATGATGCCCGGCGATATGATTGCCCTTAATGATCCCTATCGCGGTGGCACCCACCTACCGGATATTACGCTCGTCGCGCCTGTCTTCTCAGATGCAGATATTGTTGAAGAAGCATCAGATGAACGAACCGCAAGGGAAATTAAAAAACCTGTCTTTTTTGTCGCCAATCGCGCGCATCACGCCGATGTGGGCGGGATGACCCCCGGTTCCATGCCAATTGCGACGAGTGTCATTCAGGAAGGCATCCGAATTCCACCCATTAAACTCATCCAGGGTGGAGAATTGGACACCGACCTTTGGGAATTCATTCTCGCGAATGTCCGCACGCCTGAGGAACGCCGCGGCGATATGGAAGCGCAGCTCGCTGCGAACCGTGTCGGTGAACGGCGACTCCGGGAGATGGTGGACAAGTATGGCGCGCCGGAAATTACGCAATACATGCAGGAACTCTGTGCGTATGCAAGTCGGATGGTCAGGGCACGCCTTCGGGAAATCCCGAATGGACGTTATACATACACTGATATGCTTGATAATGATGGCATCACTGATAAACCTATTGAGATACGGGTTGCGATTGAGATCGAAGATGATACCGCAGTGGTTGACTTCACGGGCACGGCGCAGCAGGCCCGAGGTTCAGTGAACGCGATTTACGCAATTACGCTCTCCGCTGTTTTTTATGCCTTTCGATGTATCGCGGGTGCAGACGTTCCTGCCAATGCCGGGTGTTTGGAACCGATTCGGGTCGTTGCGCCAGAGGGAACCGTTGTGAACGCAAAATTTCCAGCAGCGGTCGCAGGGGGAAATGTCGAAACATCGCAGCGTATTGTTGATGTGCTGCTCGGCGCATTGGCGCAAGCCTGTCCGGATCAGATTCCCGCTGCGAGTTCCGGCACCATGAATAACCTCACGATAGGCGGGTATGATGTTTCGCGCGGGAAGGACTTTACTTATTATGAAACGATTGCGGGCGGAATGGGCGCACGCCCAAATCGAGACGGAATTGATGCTATCCACACACACATGACGAATACGATGAATACACCTATAGAGGCGATTGAGACGAGCTATCCGATGCAAGTGGCGGCATACTCGATTCGGCGCGGAACAGGCGGGGCAGGGAAGTTCCGAGGCGGGGCAGGTGTCATTCGGGCATTGCGGCTTCTTACGGATGCCGAGGTCACGATCCTTTCAGATCGGCGAAAGCGGGGCCCCTACGGATTGCAAGGCGGTGAATCGGGAACACCGGGACGTAACGTGCTAATTTCCGGTGGAGAAGAAACGCCGTTAGCGAGTAAGGTCTCCATTTCTACGCGCGAAGGGGATGTCATTCGGATAGAAACGCCGGGCGGCGGCGGATTCTCGTCTGAGCCGTAACCCCAAGTCTTATAGTAGATTTTGAAAATAAGTTTACACTTCTGCCCCCGGTAGGCGAGGTTTCCTAACCTCGCCGATGCAAAAAAGTGTAAAGGTAATTACGGGTTTTACTATAAAAGAAAGAGAAGAATTATAACGTAGGACTTACGCATACTGCTCTTTTGTAGCACAAACTTTTAGTTTGGGTTTCCACCAGAACGCTGTGTTTTCCGAAAAATCTCATCTCACAGAACGGGCTACAGTCAAAATTGCGTAAGTCCTGATAACGTTAAGAGTTCAAAACACTTGTGGATTGAATGAAGGCAGCCTGCAACACCGGCGCAGGCGGCACGTTAGCGAAGAACTTTGTGAAACCAATCGCCTGATTTAACGCCTTGCGAATCGTTAAAAGACTTGAGTTGA
The DNA here is from genome assembly GCA_009839745.1 of Candidatus Poribacteria bacterium. Classification (NCBI taxonomy): domain Bacteria; phylum Candidatus Poribacteria; species Candidatus Poribacteria bacterium. The sequence continues at coordinate 191 of VXPE01000012.1, read as the reverse complement.
GAATAAGCCGGATTCTGTATGTGACGGTCATTCATCTGGGATGGATGTTACCATCCACCTCAAGCGGTTACCTGGGGACGAGACGGGCACGCCTGTATATGTCCCCCATTTACCTTGCTCCGGATGGGGTTTACCAAGCTCCATAAGTCACCTTATGGACTGGTGCGCTTTTACCGCACCGTTTCACCTGT